>JAGLBK010000017.1 GCA_018260275.1 Deinococcus sp. | reverse complement strand
CCTGGCCGAACAGGGGGCGCTGGTGGTGGCGATCAGCGACACGCGGACTGCGGCGTTTTCCAGCAGCGGCCTCGACCTCGACGCTCTCAAGGCGCACCATGACCACAGCGGCGGCCTGGAGGGTTTTGCCACGGCCATCACCCCCGACGAACTGCTGGAACTGGATGTCGACGTGCTGGTGCTGGCCTACGATTTCGGTACCATCAACGCCGGAAATGCCCACGCCGTCCGCGCCCGCTACGTGGTCGAGGCCACCAACCGCGCCGTGCTGCCCGAGGCCGAGCGTTCACTGACCGCCCAGGGCGTTAAGGTCATTCCCGACCTGATCGCCAGCAGCGGCGGCTTAATCGTCAATTACCTCGAATGGGTGCAGGACGCCAGCAATTTCTTCTGGGAAAGCGGCGAGATCGAGGCCGCCATTGACCAGCGCGTCGACGCGGCCTTCGAGCAGGTCTGGGCCTTCAGTCAGGCGCGGAAAGTCGATCTGCGGACGGCGGCGTATGCCCTGGCCCTCAACCGTCTGCACGGGGCGACGGTCATGCGCGGCGTGTATCCGTAAGGCGTGGATTCATAAAGTCTGCCCGGCTGCTGGTTCCATTGTCTTAGAACAGTTTTTCCCGTGCTGCACGCTTTCGTTTCATCTGCTCAGGCTTCAGCCCAATCTTCAAGGAGTGTCCTGTTATGACCGCTTCCCCTGAATCTGCCGCTCCCGGTTCCGGCCCGGCCCGGCCCTTTTCGCACACCATTCCCAGCTACCTCGACCCCAACAACCTCGGCCCCTACGAGATTTTTCTGGAACAGGTCGAGCGCGTCACGCCGTATCTGGGCGAATTGGCCTACTGGGTCGAAACGCTCAAGCGGCCCAAACGCATTCTGGTGGTCGACGTGCCTATTCACCTCGACGACGGTACGGTCGCCCATTTCGAGGGCTACCGCGTGCAGCACAACACCTCACGCGGCCCGGCCAAAGGCGGTGTGCGTTTTCACCAGGACGTCACCCTGTCAGAAGTCATGGCCCTCTCGGCCTGGATGACCATCAAGAACGCTGCGGTGAACCTGCCCTACGGCGGCGGCAAGGGCGGCGTTCGCATCGACCCGCGCAGGTACAGCCAGGGGGAACTGGAGCGCGTGACCCGGCGGTATACCACCGAGATCGGCCTTATCATCGGCCCCGAGAAGGACATCCCCGCGCCCGACGTGAACACCGGCCCGCAGACGATGGCCTGGATGATGGACACCTACAGCATGAACGTGGGCCGCACCGCCACCGGGGTTGTGACTGGCAAGCCCGTGTCGCTGGGCGGCTCGCTGGGCCGCGCCGACGCCACCGGACGCGGCGTGTTCGTGACTGGCGCTGAGGCCATGAAAAAGCTGGGGATGCCGCTACAAGGGGCGCGAATTGCCGTGCAGGGCTTTGGCAACGTAGGCGAGGCGGCTGCCCGCATCTTTCACCAGCACGGCGCAAAGATTGTGGCGATTCAGGACGTGACCGGCACCATCCATAGCGAAGTGGGTATCGACCCCGCCGCCGCACTTAGGCACCTGCGCGAGTCGGGCAAGATCACCGGGCTGGAAGGCACCGAGGAAATCCAGAAAGAAGAGTTCTGGAGCGTGGACTGCGACGTGCTGATTCCGGCAGCCCTGGAAAAGCAGATCACGCTGGACACGGCGGGCAAAATCAGGGCCAGGCTGATTGTCGAGGGCGCGAACGGCCCGACCATCCCCGCCGCCGACGATCTGCTGGCCGACAAGGGCGTCACGGTGGTGCCCGATGTGCTGGCGAACGCGGGCGGCGTAACCGTCAGTTACTTCGAGTGGGTGCAGGATTTCAGCTCCTTTTTCTGGACCGAGGATGAGATCAACAAGCGGCTCGACCGTATCATGAGTGAGGCGTTCCAGAGCCTGTGGGCCGTCAAGGAAAAGCACGGCGTTACGTTGCGCACGGCGGTGTATATCGTGGCCTGCACGCGGGTGCTTGAAGCGCGGGCGCTGCGCGGCCTGTACCCCTGAACGGGTGAGCCTAGAAAACTCGAGACTGAGCCTGGAAAATGAGGCTGAAGACTGAGCCTGCCGAATTTTGCTCCACTGCCTGCAAGTTGCCCCAGTTCAAATGATGAGTGACTTTGCGCCCCCACTTAGGCTCTACTGCTGGGTATGCCTGGTGTCCTCGCTAAACTCATCGACTATTTTGCGCCGCTAGCGACCCGGCACAGTGGGTTTCCGGGCGGCGTGCACCTCTCGACGCCAGAAGTCAACGTGCTGGGCCTCAACGCCGCCTACCTCGGCACTCCCGCTGCCCTGCACTTCGTGGAACAGCAAGGCGGGCAGCCCCGTGTGGTCGCCTCGGAGTTCGTGGTGGCTGGGCAGGATGTCGGCGGCGTGCGGGTCGGCACGTTTGTCGCGGCTTCCGCGCCACCCACTATTCAGGTCGAGCAGGTCTCGCGCCTGCAACTCTGGGTGTGGTCGCAGGTGCTGGCCGAAGCCCATGACACCCCCGAGTGGGGCGGCGCGATTGCCCGCCACCTGGCCCGGAAGCTAGAAGGCGAACGTGACTCTGTGCTGTTGCTGGCCTACGACGGCCACGAGCCGGTTGGTGCCCTGCTGTGGCGGGCCATGGCTGGGGGCGGCGCGGCGCACCTGTGGGGCACGCTGGACGCTGCCGCCGACCGGCCTCTGCTGAACGCCGCCGCCGAACTTGGTGGGGGAGAGCTGCGCGTTAGTCTGCCGGATAGCTGTGCGCTGAGCATGACTGGCGAACAGACGGTGGTCTTTACGTTGCTTCCTTAGCCCTCCTACGAAAGTCATAGATTGCGGGCAGAGCTGGAAATTATTGGTGCAAAGTCCCTTCGCAAATCCTTCAAGCCTGCACGTCTTTTGCCCTTGGACCCTTTGACCCTTAGACCGACCTCGCTGCGATTTTTGCAGGAGGTCTCTTAAAGCCCTCTTACTTTCGGTGGATTCTCCGGCATTGGGGGCCGTGCTACGATTGCCCTGTTTTGTTCGGAGGACGATTTTGAGGCTGGCAGAAGATATCGGCATCGACTTGGGAACGGCGACTTTCCTCATTTACACCAAGAGCCGCGGCCTGGTTCTGAAGGAACCGAGCGTCATCGCTATGACCCGTGACACCAGACAGGTCAAGGCGGTCGGCGACGAGGCGTACCGGATGCTCGGGCGCACGCCTGCGGGCATCGTGGCGGTGCGCCCGGTGCGCGACGGCGTGATTGCCGACGAGGACCTGACCGAGAAAATGATCAGCATGTTCCTGCAAAAAATTCAGAAGGGTCAGGGCAGCGGCAGCCGCTTCATGAGTCTGGGCGGCTTCAAACCCCAGATGATGATCGGGGTGCCCAGCAACACCAGCGACGTGGAAAAACGCGCCGTGGCCCGCGCTGCCCTGAACGCCGGGGCACGGCGCGCTTACCTGATCGAGGAACCGCTCGCCGCCGCCATCGGCGCGGGCCTCAACGTGCTGGACCCGCTGGGCAGCATGGTCGTGGACATCGGCGGGGGCAGCACCGACATCGCCGTGATCTCGCTGGGCGGCATCGTGGTCAGCGAGTCGCTGCGGGTGGCGGGCGACGAATTCGACGAGAGCATCATGCGCTACGTGCGGCGCAAACACGGCGTGTTGATCGGTGAGCGCACCGCCGAGGAAATCAAGATCAAGCTGGGAGCCGCCATCGTGTTTGACGAGGCCGAGAACGTGATGGCCGAGATTCGTGGGCGCGACCTGCAAACCGGGCTGCCGCGCAGCATCACGCTGGACACCTCCAACATTGTCGAGGCGCTGCTCGAACCGGTCGGCAAGATCATTGAGGCGACCAAGCGCGTGCTGGAAATTACCCCGCCCGAGCTGGTCAGCGACATCGTGGACCGGGGCATCGTGATGACCGGGGGCGGCAGCCTGCTGCGTAACTTCGACGAACTGATGCGCCAGAGCACCGGCATTCCGGTCACCGTGCCCGAACATACCGTCGAAACCGTGGCTATCGGCACGGGCATGGCGCTGGACATGATTCCCGAGCTGGGCGACAGTCTGGTCTCCAGCGACAGCTACCTGCGCCGCTGAGATGGGGAGCGCCCGCCTTAGAGCAGCTTGCATAATTACGCCATTTGTGGAACTGTGCCCCAAACGGCTCCATCATTCCAGCTGCTCGTTAAAAGTCACTCGCTTTGCTCGGCATAAAAAGCCACAAACAACGTGGCCTTTTTATGCAAACTGCTCTAGGCACAGCTTCACTGGCCCGGCCCGGCGGTTGACGCCTCACCGTAGCCCCGTAGACTGCCTGTTATGACTGCCGACTCTGCCGCCCCTACTTCCGCTGCTGCTCCCCTGCTTATTCAGGACGTGCTCAGGGCACTGCCGCACCGCTTCCCGTTCATCCTGGTGGACCGCGTACTGAGCACCGAAAACGGCGAGGTTCACGCCCTCAAGAACGTGACCATAGGCGAGCCATTTTTCGTGGGTCACTTTCCGCAGGAACCCGTGATGCCCGGCGTGCTGATTACCGAGGCGCTGGCGCAGGCCAGTATGTTCTGCCTGCATGGGCAGATGGAACCGGGGCAAATCGGGTATCTGGCCGGAATCGAGGGCGCACGCTTCAAGCGCAAGGTGATTCCCGGCGACCAGCTGCACCTATACGCCAAGCTGGAATTCCTGCGCCGGGGCCTGGGCAAAACGACCTGCCGCGCCGAGGTAGACGGGCAGGTGGCGGCGGAGATGCAGATTCTGTTCGCGGTGGCAAAACAGTGAGTGGACAGTGGTTAAGTCTCTGCCGGGTAGAGCGTGCGTCATCACGCGGCAAGGACTTAGTGGTCAGTGGTGTGGCCCCTGAGGGTTTTCCCGCTCCCCACTTCCCACTTCCCACTCACAGCGCCGGAGGCGCACCTTGACCCGCTTAACCCGCTACGTCACCGCCGAACTCATCCCGCCGCTGCTGGCCGGAACGCTGCTGTTCACGGCCGTCTTGTCCTTTGGCTATTTCTTTATCTCCAGTCAGTGGCTCTCAGGCGTGCCGCCCTTGCTCACCGGCAAATGGATTGCTTACCAGATGCCTGACACGCTGGTCAAGGTGCTGCCGATGGCCGTGGTGCTGATGACCGTGGTGGCGTTTGGCCGCATGTCTACCGAGCGCGAACTGGTCGCTGTGCAGACCGGGGGCATCAGCCTGGGCCGCATGACCCGCCCGGCGCTGGTGATTGGGCTGCTGGTCACGGCCCTCTCGGCGTTCCTGAGCCTCTGGATTGCGCCCAAGGCCAACGTGGAAACGCGCGGCCTGTACTGGGACGCCCTGACCGGCGCGGGGCTGTCGCAACTCGTGGGCAAAACCGTCGACCTGGGCGGCAATCTCAGTCTCGCCATGCAGGGCTACGACTCCAAAACCCGCCAGATGCAGGGCGTGCGCGTGGAAAAATGGCAGCCCGACAACCCCCGGCGTGGCACGCTGATTTTTGCCGACCAGGGCACCTTTGAGAACAATCAACTGGCGCTCACAGGCTACAGCGTCTACACCGTGGATTATGCCGAGGCCGCCAAACTGTCGGCGGTGCCAGAGAACGACCCGGCGGCCTTCCGCGCAGCGGTGCAGGCGGTGTTTCCGAACGTGGTGGTGCCCGAAAAGACCACCGACGCGCTGAACGTGGACACCGGCCTGAGCCGCAAGCAGACCCTGGCCCGCTACGCCGACGCGATTGGAGCCGACGCCGAGGGCTGGCCCGAACTGATTACCAAACTGACCGCGCCCGGCGTCAAGCAGACTGACCGGTATGCTGCCCGCCTGAGCCTGGGCCGCAAGCTGGCCTTGCCCTTCGCCAATCTGGTGCTGATTCTGGCCGCGCTGCCCTTTGCCCTGCGCTTTGGCCGCAGGCTGGGCGTCAGCCTGGGCATTGCGCTGATGATTGCGGTGGCGTATTACCTGCTGTTCTCGGTGGGCCTGACACTGGCGAACGTCCTGGTCGGCATTCCCGAACTGGGCATCTGGCTGGCGAATATCGTGTTCGCGCTGGGGGGGCTGTGGCTGCTGCGCCGGGCGTAGGCCGCCTGCCGGGCGAACTGACCGCACTGTTCATGTCGGTGTCGCTGGGGCTGGGACACGACCAGGCGCAGGCGGCGCTGGAGGAGGCCCTGGCCCGGCGCGGCGTCACCGTGACCAGCCACCATAAAGACTCGGTGGATTATCTGCACGCCCCCGAACGCTTTCTCACGGTTGACCTCTACCACTTCGAGCTGAAGTATGCGCCCTGGCTCTACCGCGCTTTTTACCGCTTCACCGACCTCGACCACCCGGTCAATTTCATCAGCCGGGCGTTTACCTGGATTGGCCTGGGTCAGTTTCAGCGCGACCTGGCCGAGCTGAAGCCGCAGGTGGTCGTCAGCACCTACTGGGGGCCAGCGGCGGTGGCCGGAAGCGCCCGCCAGCGCGGGGCCGCACCGTTCCTGAACGCGATGATCGTCACCGATTACGCCGCGCATTTTCACTGGGTGCGTTCCGAAGCCGACTTGGTGATGGTCGCCAGCGACGATACTAAAGCCGAATTGGTAGCGCGGGGTCTACTGCCTGAAAAGGTAGTGGTCACGGGCATTCCTATTTCCACCCGCTTTGCCCCGCTGGTCGGAGCCGATAAGGTGGCGCTGCGGCAGCGCTTTGGCCTGCACCCCGACCTTCCGCTGATTCTGGTGTCCGGTGGCGGTACAGGAACTTACCGGGCGCTGCGGCCCCTGCTGGACGTTCTGAGCAACCTGGGCCAGCGGGTGCAGGTGCTGATTCTGGCCGGGGCTAAAAGCAGCGGCGTGGAGCAAGTGGGCGGCGCGACGCTGCACCACATCGGCTTCACGGCGGATTTTCCCGAACTGCTGGCCGCCTCCGACCTGGTGGTGGGCAAGGCGGGCGGCCTGACGGTGGCGGAGGCGACGGCGCTGGGCGTGCCGCTGGTCATCTATGAGCCGATTCCCGGTCACGAGGAAGGCAACGCCGCATTTATTGAGCGCCAGGGGGCCGGAATCTGGGCCAGAAAGCTGGAGGACGTGCGCCCGGCGGTGATGCGTGCTCTTGACCGCGAAACTCACGCCGAAATGAGCCGCAACGCCGCCCGCGTGGGCCATCCCGATTCGGCGGCGCGGGTGGCGGCGGCAGTGCTGGACGCCCTGGAACGCCGGGGGGACATTCAATGAACAGACGCGCAAAAGGGGCACTGGAGGCGGGTCTGCTGGCTTACATCGGCCTGCCGTACCTGCTGGTGCAACTCGCCAACCTGGGACTGATACGCGAGGGCAAACGCGCCCGCCACGAGGTCGCCCTCACCTTTGACGACGGCCCCGATCCCGCCACGACGCCCGCCGTGCTGGACGCGCTGGCGGCAGCGGGCGCAAAGGCCACTTTCTTTGTGCTGGCCGCCAGCGCCGAGGCCCAACCTGACCTGATGGCGCGAATGCTGAGCGAAGGGCATCAGGTAGAGGCCCACGCCGCGCTGCATCGCCACGCCTGGATTCGTTCGCTCTGGGGGGCTTTCGCTGACCCTGGCGAGGCCGCCCGGCGCATCGGTAAAGTCACCGGCCAGCCGGTCAGGCTGCACCGCCCGCCCCACGGCGCGTACACCCTGGCGACCATCCTGGGGCAGCGAAAGGCGGGTCTGACCGGGGCACACTGGAGCATCGAGGGTCACGACTGGCACGCTCGATTCACGCCGGAGCAGGTGCGCGAACGCCTGGGTCGCCTGCTGGTGCCGGGCGCGGTGGTGGTGTTGCACGACGCCGGGCCGGGCGCACAAAAGGCCGTGCCCATGCTCCCGGGCCTGCTGGCCGACCTGAAGGTGCGGGGCTACAAAGCGGTGCGGCTAGACGCGCTGGACGGGGCCGCGCCGCAGGGCCGCGCCGACTTCAGACGCCGGGCTTTTCTGGCGTTGGACGCCATTTTTGACCGGCTGGGCGGCGTGACCTTCGCGGGTGGGCGGGCCGACAACCTGTTCCGTATCGCCCGCGTGCCGTTTCCACTGTCGGGGGTGCGGCTACAAAACGGTCAGGACGTGCCCGCAGGGGTTCCTGCCCTGGAATTTCATGTCAACAACCCGGTGCTGGTGGACCTCGGCCCGCGTGCATCGGTGCGCCAGGCCCGGCGTGACGATCTGCGGGTGGTAGCGCGAGACTGGCAGACCCGGATGGAACTGGCCGACGCGCAATACATTTTTTGCCTTTCGGCGGTGTCGCCGCTGCTCGGGCTGCTGAACTTTGAAAACCATGACCTGCCGCCCGGCACCGCACGCCGCTTGCAGGGCTGGGCCAACGTGCTGCGCCGCGCTTACGGCAACGATCCCACCGCCAAAGCCCCCCGCCTAAGCATCCTGAGCCGCCAGCGGTTTATGGAACTGTATGGCGCGGCCACAAACGGAGACACAGGCACATGAACTACGACGATTTGGCCGACCTGTACGACCACCAGTACGACGTTTACCGCGACGACCTGCACTTTTATGCAGGTGTGGCGGGGAAAACGGCGGGCCGGGTGCTGGAAATCGGAGCGGGCACGGGCCGGGTGACGGCGTTTCTGGCGCGTCGCGGGGTAGAGGTGGTGGGGCTGGAACCCAGCGGGCGCATGATTGAGCGGGGCCGTGAGCGGGCGCAGCGCGAGGGGCTGACCCTAGACTTCATGCAGGGCGACATGAAAACCTTTCAGCTGGACGAGCGCTTTCCGCTGATTATCGCCCCCTTCAACGCTCTGATGCACCTCTATACCCCCGCCGAGCAGTTGGCGGCCATAGGGAACATTCGCGCCCACCTGCAACCGGGCGGGCAGTTTGTCTTTGACCTGTACGTGCCGCGCTTTGGCCGGATGAACACCGTGCGGCACGAGGGCGAAACCTTTCACGCACCGGACGGCTCCCGCACTGACGTATTTTTGGTTCAGCGCCACGACAAACTGGCCCAGCGGATAACCACCGAATACCACGCCGACACCACCGCCCCCGATGGCACCTTGCGGCGGCGGCATTACACCCTGACCCAGCGTTATTACCAGCGCTACGAGATGGAGTGGCTGCTGCGCTGCGCGGGCTTCGAGCCGCCCCGCGTAACCGGCAGTCTTCAGGGCGGGCCACTGGAGAAGGCCAGTGAGGTCATGGTGTTTCAAGCCCGCAGTGGGGGAGCCGCAGACTGAGCGAATACGGGGCGGCGCAGGCTGGGCGATCCTGGACAAAAAAGCAGCTCTCGTTCCTGACGGTTCTTGGCTGATCAGTTCCAGGTTCACTCAGAACGGCTGCCCCCGCCAACCAGTTCGACTTCTTCTCCCGTCGGCAGCAGGTAGGCCCGCAGGGTTTTGCTCGACAGGTCCGCGATGACGTAAGGCACTGGGTAAGCCGCCAGCCGCTCGTCGGTCAGGCTCGGGCGGGCCGGGCCTCTGGGGTGGCTGTGGTACAGCCCGACCAGCGTAAAGTTCTCGGCGGTCATGGCCCGCAGCGCCCGTAGCAATGCGCCGGGGTCGGCCAGATACTCCTGCTCCGGGCGGGCGGCAATGTTGGGTAGCGGGTAAGCGGCGCGGGCCAGTGCTTCGGCCTGCTCGCCTTCCGTCCAGAGGCCCCCAAGTGCCCCGACACATTCGTGGGGCGCCTCCCGCCGGGCATGCTGCCAGAGCGAGGTAGTCAGAACGCCTGGAAGATGCAGTCGCACAGCCCCCAGTCTAGATCAGCCTAGAGTCGCGGCGCGGGCCGGAGCTGGTACGGAAGGGGCCGAGTGCCAGACAGGTTCCTGAGCCGGTCTTCATCATCTGGACTGCCTGCCAGCAGGTTTCGCTAAGATAGGGCTGTGAGTATCACCGAATCGCAGGCGGGAGGACGCGCCGCTATCCGTCTGCTTCAGGGCTATGTCTGGCACCCGGTCGGGTCAGACATTGACCTCGAACACTATCTTCCCCGCGAGCTGGAACTGACCCCTGCAAACGAGGACGACGAAAACGCCCATGTGCTGTGGGACCAACTCGACCCCCCGTTCGCCTTCTTTGAAAATGGAGAACCGACGGCGGGACAGACCTTTTACCAGTTCACGGTGCTGCGCGTTTACGAAACCCGCCCCAGCAACGAGGCCCTGCATGACGACGCCCTGAGTGCCAGCCAGCAGCTTAATCCGCTGTTGGAGGGCACACCCGAAGGGGTTGGCTGGCAACTCTGGGAAGACCTGCGTGACCTATGATTGCCTGGCTTGACCTGCTGACCGAAGGCGACTTGCACCCCAGGCGGTTTGCTTCGCCCGCTGCCGTGCGGGCCTACGCCGTAAAAATGGAGCGCCTGAGCGAAGAAGCGGCCAACGCCTTGACCCGTGACGGTCAGGTGGGGCCGCCCCTGGCCCGGCGCGAGTACCGCCTGCAACCGCTGCCGCTGCCGCTGCCCACCGTGCTTCGCCCGGACCATGCCTGAGCCATCCACTGAGGCAGCCCTGCCCTACGAGGGGCCGATCGTGGCCATTCCGGTGTATGCCGGAGTCAGTGAGCTGGAACTGGGCCTGATGGTCGGCGTGTGCCGCCTGTGCGGCGGGGCCGAGTGTGTGAGGACCGTGCACCGCTCACGCATCAGCGTAGTGACGGCGGGGGGGCTGGTCACGACGCCGCATGTGCTTTACGCGGCCTTGCCGGAACCAGCCGCCCTGCTCTTGCCGGGCGGTCCTGGCGCGGCCAAAGCGGCCCGTGACCCGCTCCTCAGGGGATTTTTGAAAGGTCACGCGGCCTTACCGACAGGCATCAGCGGCAGCGGAACCTTGCTGGCAGGGGAGGCCGGAATCCTGAAAGGTAAAGTGGTGGGCGGCCCCGCCGAACTGACCGACACCCTCTGGAGTTACGACCCCGCCGACGTGCAGTCGGGGCAGCGTGTTCAGGACGGCCTGCTGCTGACCGTGCCTGGGGGCCTACCTGCACTGGAGGCCGCGCTGTATGTGGCGGGGGCGGTCTGGGGCCAGGAGGCTGCCCGGAGTGCCGCCCAGCGTCTGGGGGCCTGATGGCGACCGAATATGTCACGCTCCCCCGGACCGCTTCTGCCGGGCAGTTGACCGGTCTGTTGCAGATCGGAGGCGGTGCAAGGTTAAGCGTGCGGCAGGGCCAGGACGCCGCAGGCCAGAGCCGCAGCATTATCGAAGTGACGCATGAGGACAGCGAAATCGTGGCCCTCACGCGCCAGAATCTATTGAGGGCCTGCCAGCAGGCAAACATCCGGGCCTTTGTGGTCTAGCGCTGCCGCCGCCCGCCTGAGCATTTCAGTCGGGCAAGCGTGAAAACCTCATCCGGACTGCGATTGAATCCCCCATGACTGGGGGTGAACTCCGTATCAGACCTTGACGATCCAGCCTTGCGGGGCCTCGCGGTCGCCGGTCTGGATGCCGACCAGTTCGGTATAAAGGCGGCGGGTGATCGGGCCGACTTCAGTCTCGCTGAAAAAGACGTGGAACTGGTCACCGTGCTGAATACCCCCGATGGGGGTGACCACCGCCGCCGTTCCGCAGGCCCCGGCTTCCCCGAATTCGTCGAGGCGGTCAATGTACACCTCGCCTTCCTCGACCTGTAGACCCAGGCGTTTTTCGGCGAGGTGCAGCAGGCTGTATTTGGTGATGCTGGGCAAAATACTAGGCGACTGGGGCGTCACGAATTTCTTGCCGTCTTTGGTGATGGCAAAGAAATTGGCGCTGCCGACCTCCTCGATCTTGGTATGGGTCGCGGGGTCAAGGTAGATCACGTCGCCGAAATTCTTCTCGTGGGCCTCTTGGCCGGGCAGCAGGCTGGCGGCGTAGTTGCCCCCGACCTTGGCGGCCCCGGTGCCATGCGGCGCGGCGCGGTCGTACTGCGAGGTGATGAAGTTGGTAGGTACCAGACCGCCCTTGAAGTACGGGCCGACCGGGATACAGAACACGCTGAAAATGAATTCGGGAGCCGATTTAACACCGATGTTGTCGCCTACCCCGATCACGAAGGGGCGCAGATACAGGCTGCCGCCCGTGCCGTACGGAGGAATGAAGTGCTCGTTGGCCTTGACCACCTGGCGGCAGGCCTCAATGAACATCTCGGTGGGAACTGCGGGCATCAGCAGGCGGCCACAGCTGGCCTGCATCCGCGCCGCGTTCTGGTCGGGGCGAAACAGGTTGATGCTGCCGTCTTGGCAGCGGTAAGCCTTGAGGCCCTCGAAGCACTGCTGGCCGTAGTGCAGCGCCGTGCTGCCCTCGCTGATGTGCAGCACGTTGTCGCGGGTCAACTCACCCGTTGCCCATTCCCCGCCGCGCCAGTGGGCGAGGTAACGGAAATCGGTGCGGATGTAGCTGAAGCCCAGATTGTTCCAGTTGATGTCTACTACGGTACGGTCATGAGTGCCTGTCATACCCCCCACTATCCCCCAACAGACAAACCATGTAAAACCCCAATTTAAGAAAATTGTCACATTGGGCGGTTAGCCTGTAGATGTTAAAGGAGATATTTGACATGACAAACCTGAAAACCATCCTGCTGCTTACCCTCGCGGGCTTCGGTGCGGCCTCCGCCCAGAGCACTGCCGCCAATTCCAGCCCCATCAAAGTCGTCAGCTCTACGCTGCTGGTCACTCAGAGCGTCGTCAACGGCAAGACCGTCGAAAAACTGACCGACGGCAGCCAGGCCCTTCCCGGCCAGACCCTCGAATTCCGCCAGAATGTCCAGAACACTTCCAAAACGAACTACGGCAAGGGTGCGCTCGTTCAGGCTATCCCCGGCGGCGTCCTGTACCAGTCCAACCAGTGCAACGTGCCCGGCGCGGTGGCGACTTTCAGCACCGACCCCGTGCAGCTCGATCCCAAGACCAAAGCGCTAGTGAACTCTAACCGCATCATCTTTGCCGAGAAACCCACCAAGACCGTGACCGTCAAGGAAAACGGTGCCGAGGTCAAAAAGACTGTCGCCGCGACTGCCGAGGACTACACCGCCATGCGCTGGAACCTGCCCGGTCTCAACGCCGGAGCCTCTATCAGCTGCCAGATGCGCGTCAAGGTCAAGTAAGACAGGACGATTCTAGAGGCAGGATGCGAAGGCAGGGGCCACAAGCCTCTGCCTTTTTTGTTGCTTTTTTGCGGGCATCCAGACCCATTAAACTTTTGAAATCCTGTTCTGCAAAGTGCGAATAACACGAGGTTTTTAGCTCCTCCCCACCTGCGGGGGACTCGTTAGAGCTGCTTGCAGAGGTTGGGAGGGGGGTAACGCGAAGTGCGTGCCTGACGGCCTATTTCGGATTACCCCAGTCCTGCGTTATGAAGCTGTCCGAACCATTGATTATGCCCTCAGCGAATTGGCCCGGTAGAATCGGCCCATGTCTTCACCAAGCTCCGCCCCGGCGGTTCCCGGCACCCTGGGTCCAGATACCCTGGTGCTGATCGACGGTCACGCGCTGGCCTTCCGGTCCTACTTTGCCCTGCCGCCCATGAACAATTCACGCGGCGAGATGACGCACGCCATCGTCGGTTTTCTGCGGATGACGCTGCGGCTGGCCCGCCAGAAGTCCAATCAGGTGATCGTGGTGTTCGACCCGCCGGTCAAGACCTTCCGCCATGAGCAGTACGAGGGTTACAAGTCGGGCCGTGCTGAGACCCCCGCCGACCTGCCTGCCCAGATCAACCGCATCCGCGAAATCGTAGACGCCATCGGGTTGCCGCGCCTGGAAGAACCCGGCTACGAGGCCGACGACGTGATCGCCTCGCTGACGCGCAAGGCCGAGGGCAGCGGTATGCAGGTCAGGATTTTGACCAGCGACCGCGACGCTTACCAGCTGCTCGACGATCACGTCAAGGTCATCTCTAGCGACTTTTCGCTGATCGGGCCGGAACAGGTGCTGGAGAAATACGGCGTAACAGTGCGCCAGTGGGTCGATTACCGCGCCCTGACCGGCGACGCCAGCGACAATATTCCCGGTGCAAAGGGCATCGGCCCCAAAACCGCCGCCAAGCTGCTTCAGGAATACGGCACGCTGGAAGGCATTTACGACGCAGCTCGGGCGGGCACCCTCAAGCCCGATGGCACCCGCAAGAAGCTGCTAGAATCCGAACAGGACGTGACTTTTAGCCACCAGCTGTCCTGCATGGTCACTGACCTGCCGCTGGACGTGGAAATCGGCGGCGGGCGGCTGCCGGGTAACCCCGAGCGCCTGGAAGAACTGCTGAGCGAACTGGAATTGCACTCGGTTCGGCGCGAGCTGGCGGCCCTGAACGGCCCCGGCCACGAGTTCAGTCTGCCCGACGCAGTGCTCGAAGCGCAGGCGGAAGCCGACGGAGCCAAGGGCCTGCAACCGGTTCCGGCGGCCCGCAATGCCCAGTGGGCCACCCCCGGCCCCGGCGCGGTGTGGGGCTACGTGCTGTCCCGCGAGGACGACCTGACAGCGGCACTGACCCAGGCGGCCACCTTCGAGGACGGCGTGGTGCGCGTGGCCCCCGTGCAGCAGCCGGACGAATGGCAGGAGGCCGTGTCCACTCCCCCGGAAAACCTGTTCGGTGAAAGCCTGCTGACCTCGGAACAGCCGCTGACCAAGAAGCAGCAAAAAGAGCTGGAAAAGCTTCAGAAAGACGCCGAGAAGCTGCGCCAGAAACTGATCGCGCAGTACCCCGCGACCGTCGACGAGGCTCAATTCGTGGGCGTGCGTAAAGTGACAGCGGCGGGGGCCAAAGCCCTGGCGACCCACCTGAGCGTGCGCGGCACCAGCGTGGAGCCGGGCGACGACCCGCTGCTGATGGCCTACCTGCTCGATCCCTCTAACATGAACATGCCGACCACGGCGCAGCGTTACCTGGGCACCGGCTGGCCCGAGGACGCCGCCGCCCGCGCCGCCATGACCGCCCATCTGCTGCGCGAACTGCCCGGCCAACTCGACGAGGCCCGGCAGAAGATGTACACCGAGATGGAAAAACCGCTGAGCGCCGTGCTGGCCCGCATGGAAGTGAGCGGCGTGCGGCTCGACAGCGACTACATTCAGACCATGGCGATTCAGATGGGCGTGCGGCTCGCCAGTCTCGAAGAACAGATTCACGAACTGGCGGGCGCACCTTTCCAGATCCGCAGTCCCAAGCAGCTCGAAACGGTGCTGTACGACCAGCTGGGCCTGGCGAGCAGCAAGAAAACCAAACTGACCGGGCAGCGCAGCACCGCCGTTTCGGCCCTCGAACCGCTGCGCGGCGAACACCCGATTATTCCGTTGGTGCTGGAATACCGTGAGCTGGACAAATTGCGCGGCACCTATCTCGAACCGCTGCCGGGGTTGGTCAATCCGCGCACGGGCCGCCTACACACCACCTTTAGCCAGACCACCGCCGCCACGGGCCGCCTGAGCAGCCTGAATCCCAACCTCCAGAACATTCCCATTCGTAGCGATACCGGGCGCGAGATTCGCAAGGGTTTTATCGCTGAGGACGGCTACGTCCTGGTAAGCGCCGACTATTCGCAGATCGAGTTGCGGCTGCTGGCGCACATCGCCGGTGATCAGCTGATGCAGCAGGCATTTAACGAGGGGGCCGACATTCACCGCCGCACCGCCGCGCAGGTGTTGGGGCTGGACGAGGCGACGGTGGACGCCAACCAGCGTCGCGCCGCCAAGACGGTTAATTTTGGCGTGCTGTACGGCATGAGTGCCCACCGCCTGAGTAATGATCTGGGCATTTCCTACGAGGAAGCGTCGGGCTTTATCAAGACCTATTTCGGTACCTATCCCGGCATCCGCAAGTACATCGACGAGACCCTTGAATTTGGCCGCACCCACGGCTACGTCGAAACGATGTATGGCCGCCGCCGCTACGTGCCCGAGCTGAACAGCAAAAACCGGGTGCTGCGCGAGGCGGGTGAACGCCTGGCCTACAACATGCCGATTCAGGGGGCGGCCTCCGACATCATCAAGCTCGCCATGATCGAACTCGACCGCGAACTGCGGGGCACCGGCGCGCGGCTGCTGCTTCAGGTACACGACGAACTACTGATCGAGGCTCCCACTGGTCAGGCCGAGCAGATCGCGGCGCTGACCAGGCGGGTCATGGAAGGGGCCGCGCAATTGACGGTGCCGCTGGCCGTGGAAGTGGGGATCGGGCCTAACTGGTACGACACGAAGTGAGTGGTCCGGCGTGAGGTGAGGCGGGAGGTTTGCTGAAACTACTGGTAAGAAGGGCGTCTGCTCAAAGGGTGTCGCTTTAGACGCCCTGACCGATCATATGGAGACGGCTACACGGTAGGCAGCGCGGGCAGCAGATCGAAGCCTTCCGGCACGAACAGGCTGCCCTCGGTGACGCCCTGGTCCGAGACGGCACTCAGGCGCGTCTGCAATTCGCCGCTGCCGATGTTGCCGTTCAGGAAAGCGCGGTAGGCCGAGATCACCTCGTGTACCTGCTCGGGCGATTCGTGCACGAATTCGAGGCGGAAGTCGCGCAGACCCGCCGCCAGCCAGTCGCTCATATGCGGCGCGGCCACCTGCGGACGGCCCTCGAAGACCGTGTTGCGGCAGCCCACGTCGGCCATGACCGGGTGTGACACGCCGCGTTCGTCGCGCAGGGCAACCCGGTGAGACTCGCAGGGGTGCCCGCAGTTGGTGTAGTCGGTGCCGTCCGACAGAAAGCGGCAAAAGACGCAGTGCTCGGTATGAAACACGGGCAGGTGCTGATAGGCGATGACTTCCAGCCGCTCGGGGCCGACCAGTCCGGCCAGTTCGGTGATCTGCTGCGCGTTCAGGTCATGCGTGGGCGTCAGGCGGGTCAGGCCCAGCTCCAGCAGCGCCAGCGAGGTCAGCACGTTGGCGGCGTTCAGCGAGAAATCCCCGGTCAACTCGGCGTTCTCACCCTGAAGACCCTCTAGCAGCCCGCCCGAGCGCACCAGAATCCCGGCGTTCAGCCCCAGCAGAAACTTTTGCAGATTCTGTTCGGTAGGCTTCAGAATGCGCGGACTGGCGACCCGTACCAGAAGACCCGCCGCCCGCACTTTCTCGACGCTGGGTTTCAGGCCGTACAGTTCCAGATAGTCCAGCGTGATGCTCTCGGGGCGCAGTTCCAGCGCGGCCCCGAGCTGCTCGGGCGTCCGTACCAGCACATGCAGCGCGGCGGGGCGGTTGTCGGCGGCCACTTTAAGGCGTGTAGCACGGGCCAGTGCCTCTTGCAACCGGGGCTCAATGCTGCGCCTGGGAGCCTGACCGCGCTGCTCGGTCAGCAAGGCCACCGCGTCACGGCGCAGCGCGTTAAGGGCCGACACCGGTAAAAAACCTGCGCCCTGCAAGTCCACCGTTAACCCGGAAAGGTGATAGCCCGTGCCGCCCAGCTTGCTAAGTTGCTCGCTCAGTGTGGCCTCGTCGAGTGCCCGGTTGCGGGCCGCAGGCAGCGGCGCTTCGCCCTGCACGGTCACGCGGTGGCCCTGTCCGTCGCTTAGGGTCAGTGCGGGCCATTCACCCACCTGGCCGTAAAAGTGGGCCTCGACCGGGCGGGTGTAAACGGGGTCGGTGGCCTCGATCAGTGGCCTGACGCGGGCGGCCAGACTCGGGTCGTGGGTACGCCACACCGGGTCGCCCTCACGCACGCGCTCCGGGTTGACCGCCCCGCGCCCAAAGCGCAGTTCGTAGGTCTGCCCGGCGCGGCCCGGTTCTTCCAGCTGCCGCCCGCCCTGCCACAAACCGTACAGAAAACCGCCTTCTTCGCGGCCCTGCGGCGTGCGCCAGTTGGCCGGGTCAAACACCAGCCCGTCACCGGGTTTGACCTCTTTGTTCAGTTCGACCAGCACGCCGCGTTCGGTCAGGCCGCGCACGGTGCCGACCTGCACGCCCCGGTGCCTCGGCGCCCGCCCGCGCACGACCGTCTGGTGGTTGGTTCCGGCCATGAAGTGCGGCCCCAGCCCCCGCGAGTACACCTGTGCGAGGTCCTGTTCTTCCTGCGCGGTGACGCTCAGGGGCAACCCCGCCCACGCCTCGTCCACAGCCTTGCGGTAAGCGGCGGTCGTCAGGCCCACGAATTCGGCGTCCTTGTAACGGCCCTCGATTTTCAGGCAGTTCACGCCGATCCGCACCAGCTCGGGCACCTGATGCAGCGCGTACAGGTCGCCCGGCGAGAGTAGGTAGCGGGCGTCGCCCAGGTCGCGGTATTCCCCGTCCACGAACATCTCGTAGGGCAGGCGGCAGGCCTGGGCACACTGCCCCCGGTTGGCGCTACGCCCGCCCCACGCCTCGCTGGAAAAGCACTGCCCGCTGTAACTGACGCACAGAGCGCCGTGCACGAAGGTTTCCAGCTCCATGTCGGTCTGCCGGGCAATCCGCTCGATGTCGCTCAGGCTCAGTTCGCGCCCCAGCACCACGCGGCTGGCCCCGAACCGCCGCGCCAGTTCCGCGCCCTCGGCAGAGGTGATGCTCATCTGGGTGCTGCCGTGAATGGGCAAATCCGGGCAGATTTCCTGGGCCAGCCGCGCCACGCCGTGGTCCTGCACGATCAGGGCATCTACTCCAGCCTCGGCCAGCCACATCAGCTGCCGCTCGGCGTCGCGCAGTTCGCGGTCATACACCAGAATGTTGAAGGTCACGAACCCCAGCGCCCCGCGTTCGTGCAGCGTCCGCATCACGTCCGGCAGGGCCTCGGCGTCGAAACCGACTTTGGCACGCGCGTGGAACCCGGCCCCAGTGCCGTCGGCGCGGCCATCGCCCGCCAGCGGATTGACCCCAAAAAAGACCGCGTCGGCCCCGGCCTCCAGTGCGGCCCGCAGCTGAGCCTCTCCGCCGACGGGACTCATCACTTCAGGTTTAACAGCGGCACGGGCAACAGGAGAACGCGACATAACGGGTCAGTCTAGCCCCTTTGCCAGCCTGCAAAAGTGGCCCTGTAAGTGATGCGGTTCTGGGTCTGGCAGAAGAAGCACGCTGATGCGGTCTGTCCTGACCGGTGGCGCAGCAGCCTGTCGAAATGGTGCAGCCTAGCAAAGCGAGTGAACAGCAGGACTCTCCAGGCCGGGAAAGTGTAATGGTGCGGACAGGTTCAAAATCGTGTTCTGCCAGGTGCGACCGGCACCGAGTTTTTAACTCCTGCCACAAGGGACTAAGTGGTGCCGAAAAGTCTCTCATCATTCAAAATGGGAGAAGTTTGACAGACTGAGCACCCGATGAATGCGAGGTTTTTAGCCCCTCCACCCTTGCGGGGACTCTTCAGAGGCTGGGACTCGCAGAGCGCGAAGCGAGGGGGCTAACGCAAATTGCGCGTCAGATAGCCTATTTCGGACTTCCCGTGTCCTCAGTTATAAAACGGTCCGAACCAGTGAAAGTGAGCAGTCGTTCCCTTTTGGTTCTGTCCTGGCTGCCCCCATGATGGGTGGAGTATTAGGAAGTCGGGAGCTGGATGCTACACTGCTCGCGTGGCTCGTGCTCGCCCTTTTTACTTCCTCTTCATGTTGTTGGCTCTGCTGGCTACGGCATACGCGGCCTGGCACCATCAGCAGGGGCTGTTGTGCGGCGCGACTCTGCTGCTGGCGCTGGCCTCCTGGTCTCTGGGCGGGTTCTGGAGATGGACGGCCCTCGTCGCCTTTCCGGTCGCGACCTTATTCGCGATGATGCGCCCCCACTTCAGGCCTACCGTCGAGGAGTCGGTGGGCGCCCTGCTGATGCTGGCAGGCATTGGCTGGATTACCCTGCGTGAACAGGGCACCCGCACCGAAATGGCCTGGCAGCGCAATATCATCGAAGCGCTTCACGTCGGCTCCGAGCGCCTGAACGAGGCCCGCGACGCTGACGCGATTATCCGGGCGGGCGTCAGTATCCTCAATCAACTCGGGGTCGCGCCCAATCTGGCCTTCGTGGCTTACCGGCAGGGTACCCCGATGATTCTGGCCGCCACCGGCGCGTTTGAAAGCTACCTTGAAAAACCGATTCAGCCCAGCGACAACGATAGCCGCAGCGTTCAGGCCGACCACTGGGTCGCCGAGGAAACCCTGATGCTGCTGGCCCGTGAGGACCGCCGCCGCTATCTGGTGGCTCCGGTGTACGGCAGATCGTCGGCGCACCTAGGCGTGCTCATTCTGACCCGCCCCACCGAGCGCGATTTCGATGAGGAAGAGAAGAGTGTGATCGCATCGTTCGGCAGGCTGCTGGGCGCACAGCTTGGACAGTGGCACGCCATTCGTGACCTCCGCGACGCCAACGAACTGACGTTGCGCTCGCTGGGCGCTGCCCTGGAACGCCGCGACGACGAAACGGGGGGGCATACTCAGCGCGTGGTGAATACCAGTATGCGGCTGGCCCGCCGCCTGGGCTGGGATGAGGAACAGGTCAAATCCCTGCGTTGGGGTGCCTACCTGCACGACCTGGGCAAGATTGCCATTCCCGACGCCATTTTGCATAAGCCCGGCCCACTCGACCCGGCTGAGCGCAAGGTTATCCAGACCCATACGACGATCGGCTACGACATGTTGCAGGACCTGCACTTTCTGCCCGCCGAGACCCTCGATCTGGTGCGTTACCACCACGAGCAGTGGGACGGCACCGGTTATCCGGCAGGGCTGCGCGGCCAGAACATTCCCGATACGGCCCGCATCTTTACCATTGTCGATGTCTATGACGCCCTGACCAATGCCCGGCCTTATAAAACGGCCTGGACCAAGGAGCGTGCCTTGCAGGAAATTCGCGCTCAGGCAGGCAAACAGTTCGACCCGCACTACGTCGAATCATTCCTGCGGATGATGTCTGAACAGGATGATGCCAAACTGGTGTCGTGAATTCCGGTTGTGCCGTCATTGACTCGGGCGATCTATATGTGTAGGTATGAAGTTTGAGCGTGAGACTTCGTTCGCTCTCGGCTAAAGATTCTCGGCTGGCCTTTGCCTGACCTAGAGGGTAGTTTGCTGGAACTATGACCGACAGACCGCACCACAGGGTAAGCTCAGCAGATCGCGGATTGACCAACAGCGCGTTGTTAGCCCAATCGCCATTGCTGGTGTCCGCTGAAGGTATTTTTGACGTCCAACTTGCTCCGCCAGAGACTGGCGCAGTCCCCTTTGTATCCGGCA
>JAGLBK010000179.1 GCA_018260275.1 Deinococcus sp. | reverse complement strand
CCGCCGATGCCCGGCCACGAGAAGATGGTTTCGGTCAGTACCGCCCCGGTCAGCAGGCCGCCGAACAGGCTACCCAGCACGGTCAGAATCGGCAGCGCGGCGTTGCGCATGGCATGTTTGCCGATCACGCGGGCCTGCCGCATGCCCTTGGCGCGGGCGGTGCGGATGTAGTCCTGCGACAGCACCTCCAGCAGGGCCGAGCGGGTCATGCGGGTTAGCAGCGCCGCCGAATACGCTCCCAGCACCAGCCCCGGCAGGATCAGGTGCCGCAGGGCGTCCACGAATACGGCGTGGTCACCGGCCAGCAGCGCGTCTACCGTGACCAGCCCGGTTCTGACGGGCGGCGGCAGACTGTAGGAATCGAGCCGCCCCGGCCCCGGCAACCAGCCCAGGCGCTCGTGAAACAGGTTTAGCGCCAGAATCGCCAGCCAGTACACCGGCGTGGCCCCGCCCAGCAGCGCGAAGATGCGGGCCAGCAGGTCGGGCCAGCGCCCGTGCTTCAGCGCCGCGACAATTCCCAGCGGCAGGCCGATCAGTACCGCGAAGACCACCGCGACCAGGGTAATTTCCAGGGTGGCCGGAAAAAACTGCTTGAGGTCGGCGGTGATGCTGTTCTGGGTTCGCAGCGACTTGCCCAGGTCGCCGTGGGCCAGCGCCTGCATGTACAGGCCGTACTGCACCGGCAGCGGGCGATCCAGGCCGTTGGCATGCCGGAACTGCTCGATCTGCTCCTGCCGGACATTGTTGCCCAGCACGGCGGCAGCCGGGTCGGCGGGCAGCATGTGCGAGATCAGAAAAGCCGCCAGCGTCACGCCCCAGAGTACGAACACCATCAGGCCCAGACGTTTGAGAAGGTAGACCAGCAACGGAAACTCCTTTTGTACAGAGCATATAAAGTGGCCCGGTGCCCGGATTCAGCGGGCCGGGCCAGCAGTTACCCTGCGTTTACTTCTTGCTCACTCGCTCAAGCTGCACGTCGCCGTTGGCGTTACGCACGAAGCCGGTGACATTGGCGGTGGTCACGATGGGTTTGGCGGGCTGGTACAGGATGGCGAAGGGGCCTTCCTTGACCATCAGCGCGGTGAGCTGGTTGTACAGGTTCAGGCGCTTGGTCGGGTTAGTCTCGATGGCGGCGGCCTGCGCCAGTTGGCTGGCCTGCTCGTTTTGCCAGCCGTTGCGCCACGCCAATGACTTGGCGTTGTAGTCGCTCAACGGGGTGCCGTTGCCGTCAGCGTCGGGGTAGTCGGGACTCCAGGCAACCTGAATCAGCGGGGCTTTCTGGGCACGGTAGGTGGTTAGCAGTTCGGCGTTGACCATCTGCTTGATGTTGGCCTTGATACCGATCTTGGCGAGGTCCGACTGAATCTTGGCCGCGAGGTCCTGGCAAGGCACTCCGCCCGCACACGAGCCGGTGCTGACCAGGAAATCCACGCTGAAGCCGTCGGGTTTGCCCGCCGCCTTGAGCAGCGCCTTGGCCTTAGCGACGTCATGCGGGTAACTGATCTTGGGATTCGACCCGGCCAGCCCGAGCGGGATGATGGTCTGGGTTTTGCGGCCCAGGCCCTGCAACAGGCTGTTGATGATGCCGTCCTGGTCGATGGCGTAGCGCACCGCTTCACGCACGCGGGCGTCCTCGAAGGGCATCCCCTTGGCCGAGTTCATGCCCAGGTACGCCAGCTGGAAGGTGTCGGTCTTGAGCGCCTTGAGCTTGGGGGTCGTCTGGGCGGTCTTGAAGGCGTCGGGGGTGTAGTCCCAGGCCACGTCGATCTCGCCGGAGTTCAGGGCGGTCTGCTGGGCGGCGGCTTCCTGCATGTAGCGCAGAATGACGCGCTTGATGTTGGGCGAGCGCCGGAAGGCGTTGGGGTTGGCGTCCAGCGCAACCTGAGCGCTGCGGTCCCAGCGGTTGAGCACGAAGGGGCCGGTGCCCGCCGAGTGGTCCTTGAGCCACGCGCTGCCGAAGTCGCCACCCTGCTCATGCGCCTTGGCCTCGGTGCTGTCGATGATGCCGCCCACGTTGAAGGTCAGCAGCGCCAGCACGATGTTGGGGTTGGCGGTCTTGGGCAGGTTCATCACGACCGTCTTGGCGTCGGGGGCCGTCACCGAGCCGACTTTCAGGTTCGCCACATCGGTCAGCAGGAAGCTCGAAGGCGTCTTGAGCTGAATCACGCGGTTCATGCTGTACACCACGTCCGCCGAAGTGACGGGGCGGCCCGTGCTGAACTTGGCGTCACGCAGCTTGAAGGTGATGCGCGAACCGTCCGCTGTCTTGTCGACCTTCCAGCTGCTGGCTATTCGGGGCTTCAGCGTCTTGAGATTGTTGCCGTCGTAGGCGACCAGGGTGTCGTAGAGGTTACCGGTAATCAGCGATCCCGAGAACTCGTAGGACACGCCGGGGTCGAGCGTGATCAGGTCGTTGAAGTCCCCGCCGATCACCAGAATGTTCTGTTTCTGTGCGGCGGCCAGCCCGCTGCCCAGTGCCAGGGTGCACAGCAGGGCTTTGGGCAGGCGGCCCAGCTTCGTCAGTCTATGAGTCGTCATGAAATCTCCTTGTCGGCACAGGTTTTGGTCGTTCTGGTCGGGTATGGGGTACGGAAGGGGAGGGTTGGTTTCAAAATTAGCACACCCTGAGAACGCGGGCAGACTGCGGGTCGGGCGGCGTTATTGCGGCCTAGCCCTGCATCGCCGCGCGGGCCGCTTCCTGCAACTGGCGCCAGGCCACCTTGCCGGTGGGGCTACGCGGCAGGCTGTCCACGAACTGATACTCGCGCGGCACCTTGTACGACGCCATCTGCGTTCTGGCCCACTGTTCGATGTCCTCGCCGGTCAGCTGGTGGCCGGGCTTGACGATCACCAAGGCGCGGGCGCGTTCGCCGCTACGCTCGTCGGGCACGGCGATTACGCAGGCTTCCTGAATGGCGGGGTGGGCGTGCAGCTTGTTCTCGACCTCGGTGGGCCAGACCTTCAGCCCCGAGACGTTCACCATGCGCTTGAGGCGGTCACTGAAGAAGAAAAAGCCCTCGTCGTCCATGTACCCCAGGTCGCCGGTGCGCAGGAACGATTTACCCTCGATGTCCACGAAGGCTTTGGCGGTTTCCTCGGGGCGGTTCCAGTAGCCTTTCATGACCTGCGGCCCGTGAATGATGATCTCGCCGACCTCGCCGACCGGCAATTCCTGAAGGGTGTCGAGGTCCACGACACGTGAATCGACGTTGAACAGCGGAATCCCCAGGCACTGGAGCTTCTGTTTGTCTTTGGGGTTGGTGTGCGACTGCGCCATCGTTTCCGAGAGGCCGTAGCCTTCCAGAAAGCGGATGCCGGTCTGGTCGAGCAGCTTTTGCCCGATGGCCTCGGGCAGGCTCGCGCCGCCGCCGGTCATGTTGCGGATGGTCTTCATGTCTTCCGGGTTGAACTTGGGCGAGGCCAGCAGGTCAATCAGCATGGTGGGCGTGTTCGTCCAGATGGTGATCTCGTGTTCGCGCATCAGTTCACGCGCCCCATCACGGTCCCAGCGCGACATCATCACCATCTTGGCCGCGCCCATGATCGGCACCAGCAGGCTGTTGATAAAGCCGGTGACGTGGAAAAACGGCATGGACGACAGCACCACGTCCTCGGGGTTAGTCTCGCCCCACACGGCGGCCCCGAAGACATTGGCCTGGACGCTGCTGTGGGTGTGCATACAGCCCTTGGGCAGGCCGGTGGTACCGCTGGTGTAGGGCATCACGCACAGGTCGTCGCCGGTCACGTCAGCCGCCGGGGCGGGTTTGGCCTGGAGGGCGTCTTCCAGGGTAATGTCGCCTTGCTGGAGGGCCGGAGACACGTCCATGCCGTCGGGAATCGGAATGCCCGAGGTCTCGCGGTCGGTGCCTAGCATGACGTTGGCGACCACCGCGTGCCCTAGCCCCCCGGCCTTGGCCTTCTCGTACAGTTCGCCCCCCACAATGCCCACCCGAATTCCGGCGTCTTGCAAAAAGAACCCGAATTCTTTGGCCTGAAGCATGGGGGCCAGCGGAATGACCACCGCGCCCAGCTGCCAGCAGGCGTGCGCGGCGACGGCCCAGGCGGGGCTGTTTTGCATCCACAGGGCGATGCGGTCTCCCTTTTTCACGCCCTGCGAGGCGAGGTGCCCGGCGAGGCGCTCGGCCTGCTCGCGCAGTTCGCGGTAGCTCAGGCTGCGCCCGTAAAACCAGATGGCCGTTTTCAGCGGAAAGCGCTCGGCACTGACGCGCAGGTTGTGCATCACGCCGGTGTTGGGCAGGGTCAGCGAGCGGGGTTTGTTGGCGGGCCAGTAACGCTGGGTAGGTTGGGTCATGCGGAAATCCTCCGGGAAATGGGGCGAACGGCTGCGGGCGTCTGGCCCGGTAGCAGTGAACGGGCAGCAGTGAACGGTGTAAATTCGGTCGCCTCAGTTTAGAGCAGCTTGCATAATTACGCCATTTGTGGAACTACGCCCCAAACGGCTTCTTGGTCAGAACGGACTCGCTTGACTTGCAAAGCTGCGTAGCAGAGCAAGCCTGACCGCTTCTTGACCAGAACAGCACCCATGAAGGGGCTTGGTCGCTCCATCATTCCAGCTGCTCGTTAAAAGTCACTCGCTGTCTTGGGCAGAACGGCACCCATGAAGGGGCCTGCCCGCCTGCTCGACATAAAAAGACCACAAACAGCGTTGCCTTTTTATGCAAACTGCTCTAGCGCAGTCCAGCACGCTGTCGCCCGGACTTCAGAAATTCACGCCGCAGTGCAGAATCACGTTGGCGTAGGGGGTTGTTTCCCCAGTGCGGATGACCGCCAGAGCGCCTGGCAGCCGCGCTTTCAGTTCCTCGTGGCTGATTTCCTGCGGCGCGGTGGGCAGTTCGGCTTTCAGGCGGGCGTACCAGTCGGGGGAGACCTGCCGCGTTTCGCTGGCGACGGTGGCTCCCTCGATCACCAGTTCGCCCAGCACCGCCCGCAGCACGCCCAGCAGGTCGGGAGACCCGGCGACGATGCCCAGTTCGATGCGCGGCGTGCCCGGCGGAATCGGTAGCCCGGTGTCGGCCAGCACGATGGTCTGGGTGTGCCCCGCCGCCGCGACCAGGGCGCTGAGTTCGGGGTGGAGCAGTCCCTGCTTTTTCATTTCGTCTGCTCCTGCATGGCCGGTTGCTCCTGGGCGGCCAGAATCTCGGCGCGGGTCGGCATGGCGGGCTGTGCGCCGGGGCGGGTGCAGGCCAGCGCCGCCGCCACGTTGGCCCGCCGGATGGCCGCTTCCAGGCTCAGGTCCTCGTCCAGTCCGGCGACTAGCACGCCCGTGAAGGTGTCTCCGGCCCCGGTGGTGTCCACGGCCCTGACCGGATGGGCCGGAACCTGAAAGGTCTCGCCCGCCTGCGCGGCCAGGCTGCCACGTTCGCCCAGCGTCACGATCACGGTCTGCGGCCCGAGCTGCCCTACCCTTGCCAGCTGCGCTTCC
>JAGLBK010000178.1 GCA_018260275.1 Deinococcus sp. | reverse complement strand
CCCCTGATCTCATCCGTGCGGTCAACCCGCGCCACCCCACCCCCGAAGTCGCGGCCACCAAGCTCCAGGTGGCCGCGAACCGTTTCGGCATCGGCTCCCGACTTCAGGTCGCCATGTTTATCGCCCAGATCGCCCATGAATCCGGCTGCATCCCGCAGGAAGAAAACCTCACTTACAACCCGAACCGCATCTGTCAGGTGTGGCCGTCGCGGTTCCCGACGCTGGCCGCGGCTCAGGCGTGCGCCTACAACCCGCAACTGCTCGGCAACCGCGTCTACAGCGGCAGGATGGGCAACGGCCCCGGCGAGGGCTTTCTCTACCGGGGCCGGGGCCTCATTCAGCTGACTGGCAAGTCGAACTACGCCACCTACGGCAAGATGGTCGGGTATGACCTGATCGCCAAGCCTGACTTTCTGCTTCAGTACGGCGTGTCCAGCCTCGTGGCGGGCGCGTTCTGGTCTTCGCATGGCTGCAACGCCCTGGCCGATGCAGGTGACGTGAGGGGCGTGACGCGGGCCATCAACGGCGGTCTCGTGGGTCTGGACGACCGTGAGCGGCTGTACCAGCGGGCACTGAACCGGGTGCCGAGGTACGGCCTGCTCGCCACGGACGCCCCGCTCGACGTGGCTGCGGACACCGAAGCCGATTTCACCGCACGGCAGGCCGCGTTCATGGCGGCTGTGGCCCACCTGGACGGCTAATCATGCTGCGTTTCGAGCTGGTCCGTACCGAGGATGTCTCCGGCTCCAGCGGCGTCGGTGTGGTCGCTGAGGGCATCGAATTCAGCGACGGTCGAGTCGCCCTGCGCTGGCGGGTGCCCCCCTGCTCGACGGCACTGTACGACTCGGCAACCGATCTGATCGCCATTCACGGGCACGAGGGCCGCACAGCCATTCGGTACATCGACCCGCCCTTTCCATAGGTCCGCCCACACCCCACAGGTGTGTCTCAATCCGCTCAGGCCAGTGCATCAGCGCTGGCCGCCTTGCTGTACGCCCTGGAGGGCACCGTGAAAAAATCCGTACTTCTGACCGCGCTGATGCTCAGCACCACTCCGACAACCGCTCAGCAGACCGCCCTCGACACGTGGGCAGACCACTGGCTCCCCTCGCTGACCGAGCAGGCCAGGGCGCTGTTCAGCCGCAAGTTCGACATGGCCGAAGTGGGGCAATTTGCCCGCCAGGCGGTCACAGCAGCTCAGGACCTCAAAGGCGTGTTCGGTGGAAGTGACCGCGCAGGCATCGCCCAGGCGATTCTGCACACCGCGATTTCCACTTACGCACCGGCCAACGTCAAGGTCTGGATTCTGCCCCTGGTGGACGGCCCCGGCTGCTGCGCGATCATCGAAGCCGCGTTCCGCGTGGTCTTCGGGCCGATTGCACAGGCCAGTGCTCCTGTGGTGGACGCCAGCGACGTGGCCGAAGGCGGTATCCAGTGAAGCGCGGTCTCCTCGGGGGCCTGCTGGCTGTGGCCGCGTTGCTGCTGGGTGCCTGTGCGCCTGCGCCTACCGCTCCGCCGCTGTCGCCGCTGCCCAGCGTCAGTGACAAGCAAGGGGGCGGGCTGACCTTCGAGCCAGGCGCGCTCTGGTTCAAGGCTGGGACGCTCGATGCGCTCGACGTGAACATCACGGTGCGCGGCAACGACGTGCGCGTGAATGCACCTCAGTACTGCCGGGCGCAGGGCATGGACATTCTGTGCACCGTGCCGACGCTGCCTGCGGGCAAGAACTTCATCCTTCCGATGAAGGGCAGCAATCTGAGCGCCGTGGCAACGTACAAGCGAGTCGACGGCGTGACGTACAGCAGCGCTGCCCGTCAGTAAGTCAGAACAAACGAGCAGCTCCGGCGATTGCTGGAGCTGCTGTAGAATCTCGAAATGAAGAGCAGGGCAATTGCCCGGATGAAAAGAATTATCTGTCAATCTGCAAAGAATTACGTGTCAACGGCAGTGACAAATAATTTGTTCGATTTTTGACAAATAATTTTTTCGGTGACAGCAATCCTTATCGACTCATACGGATTCCGCGTTATGGAAGCGCAGGAGGTGCAGTCCTGACTGTGCTGGAATTAAGCGAAATCCGTACTTTTTCCTGCTCCTTGTCTTGGGAAAAACGGCGCCTGTATAGGGCCTGCCCGCTCCAGTCGGATTTCATCCCCCGGTGTGGGGGATAGGGTCGCAATCCCTATCAAGGGTTAAGCGGCGCAGCAAATTCCGGCGGCGCGGTGAAAGGTATAAGTTGCGCGACCTTGATGGGCAGGGTCGTATTCTGCTGGTTGCGCGTCAGTTGAACTCCAGCGCCGCCGGGCAGCAGGCGCGTGGTGGTTCCGGGCAGGGCGCTCAGGGCACCCAGAGACACGAAGGGCTGGCCGCCCAGCACGGCCAGGGGCACCGCCGCCACCGTGGTGCCGCTTTGCAGGGTCGCGGAAAGAGGATAGACCTGCAGGACCTTCCAGCCCAGAGCGCCCGCGCTGGCTGTCAGGGGCACGTAGATCAGGTTGTTTTGCACCAGTGCCCCGCTTGCCGCTGCTTTGGCGGCCTGCTCAGCCGTCATAGGCGCGGTCGCGGGTCTGGGTGCCGAAGCTTGACTGCCCGTTGCCCCGGCCTGCGGAGTGCTGTGAACTGGAGTGCTCGGAACGGGTGTGCTGGGAATGCCGCCCGGCACGCTGCGCTGCTCACAGCGGGTGCCGGAGCCTGGGCCACGGGAGACGGCGGGCTGGTCGGGGTCTGGGACGCTGGAAGCTGTGGCGGCGTGACCTGGGCCAGGACGGCCTGCCGGGCGGTTTTCAGGGTCGCCAGGTCGCTTGCCTGCAAGCTGCGGCCCCAGCCAGTGCCCACGCCCCGGAAGGTGGTCCAGGGACCGACGGCCAGCGGACGGCCCTTCAGGTTGGCGTTCAGGGTGCCGTCGCTCTGGCTATAGTACAGGGTGCCCGCGTCGCTGACGGCCACGCCGGTATCGATCTTCTTGCCGGTGGGCAGGGTCCAGAAGGCCAGTCCATTGCGGCCAATGGCGTGAAGCGTGCCATTCAGGTCGCCGACGATAATGGTGCCGTCGCTGAGTTCGGCGGCTGGCGCGGCAATCCCGGCTCCGGCGGTGTAGGTCCAGGCGTCCTGCCCGGAGGTTTTGATGGCGTACACCCGCCCGTCGTAGCTGCCGACCACGACCAGACCGTCGTCGGTGACGATTGGGCTGGCGTTCACGAACATGCCGGTCGGTTTGTCCCAGCGCAGTTTGCCCGCCGGGTCGAGGCTGTAGATATGCTTATCGCTGCTGCCGAAATAGATGTTGCCGTCCTGATCGAGGGCCGGGCTGCTGAAAATCATCGACTTGGCCGCAAAACTCCATTTGGGCTGCCCGGCGGGCGTCAGTGCCTGAAGCAGATTGCCCTGGGTGCCGAAATAGATGGTGCCGTCTGGCCCGATGGCCGGGCTGCTGAACATCGCGGCTCCAGCCTTGAAGCTCCAGAGGGTCTTGCCGTCGCTGCCCAGTGCCCAGACCGTGCCGCCCGCCGTCGTGACGATCACGCTGCCGTCGGCACGGAGGGCGGGCGTCGCGTAGATGTCGCCGTCGAGTTTCTGCTTCCAGACCAGTTTGCCCGCCGCGTCCAGCGAATAGACCGTGTCGTCGTAAGACACGCCGATGACGCCGCCGCTCGGGGTCACGACCGGCTGGGCGCGGCCCATATCGCCTAGCGTGAAGCTCCATTGCTCGTTGCCCTGCGCGTCGGTGCGGTGAATCTTGGTGTCGCTCCCGATAAACGTGAGTTCTCCATGAGGCGAGACACTGATGGGCGAGAACACCTTCAGGTCTCTGATCCAGCTTGGCTTGGGCGCAAGTTGTGCAGGCTGAGCCGTGGCGATACCGGCAAGCAGGCACAGGCTGCTGATGGTGATTCTCATTATTTTTCTCATCTGGAAGGTAAGCTCCTTTACAGTGTCTTTAGGGTGTCTGAAGTCTGGCAGTTGGAGGTGGACGCACGTCAAAGTAGCGTCCTAAGATGTGTTTCGTTATGAAAAAGACTCTCATGCTGACTGCGTTCGCGCTGGCGAGCCTCGCTGCCGCCCAGACCACGACCACCGACACCACGGCGGTTCCCGCGGTGACCGCTCCGGCGACCGATACGAGCACGACGGACACCGCAACCGACACCACCACGGACACCACGACCGATACCACTACGACCGACACGACGACCACGGACACCACGACGACGGATACCACGGCTGCGCCTGCCGCCACCACCGCCGCCCCGGCCACCATGAGCGCCCAGTCGGTCGCTACTCCTGCCGCCCCCATGAGCGCAGCCGACAGCTACGCCAAGGCCCAGGAATACGCCGTGCAGGCCGACGTGGCCTACCCGGTTCCCTTCTACGACCGCACCCTCTGGAAGGCTTCGGTGGACCAGGCTTACCTGGCCGCCTCGGCAGAAGCGGGCAACCGTGACTACAACGCCTACCTGGCGCAGCTGTACACCAAGACCCAGTGGTGGATCAACGCCTACAACGCCTGGAACAGACTGGGCGACCTGAACGACACCGAAAAGCAGTGGGCCTCGCTGAGCGCCGCCAAGCTGGCTTACATCGCCCTGCAGCGCGGCGATAAGGCCACCGCCTCGGCCTACGTCGCCAAGGGTCAGGCCTGGGCCGACAGCCCCAGCCTCCAGGCCATCAAGAAGCGCCTGTAAGCCTTTCGCACGCAAAGCGGTATCAGTAGTCGAAGCGCCCTCCCGAGTGGGGGCGTTTTTTGTGCCCTCTGGCCGGATGCCCACCGCGCTTTACAGACAAATGCTCTAGGCTGTAGTCCATGACAGACCGTCTTGCTCAGGCCCAGACCGACTACGCCCAGCTCAAAGCCCGTGGTCTCAAGCTCAATATGCAGCGCGGCCAGCCCAGCGACGCCGACTTTGACCTCAGCAACCGGATGGTCAACGCGCTGGGCGTCGAGGACCTCAGGCAGGACGGTCTGGATTTACGGAATTATCCGGGCGGCGTCGCTGGGATTCCGGCGGCCCGCGCCCTGTTCGCGGAGTTTCTGGATGTCAAATCGGAAAACGTGCTGGTCTGGAACAACAGCAGCCTCGAACTTCAGGGCCTGATCTTCGGCTTTGCCATGCTGCACGGCCTGCGCGGTTCACAGGGCGGCTGGGTTCACCAAAAGCCCAGGATGATCGTGACGGTGCCGGGCTATGACCGTCACTTTTCTTTGCTCGAAACCTTCGGCTTCGAACTGCTGACCGTAGATATGCAGCCCGACGGCCCCGATATCGCCGCCATCGAAAAGCTGGTCGTCAGTGACCCGTCGGTCAAGGGCATCCTGTTTGTGCCGACCTACAGCAATCCGGGCGGCGAGACCATCAGCGCGGCCAAGGCGGGGCAACTGGCCGGACTCAAGGCGGCGGCCCCCGACTTCACCATCTTTGCCGACGACGCCTACCGGGTGCATCACCTGTTAGAAGAGCGCGACACGCCGG
>JAGLBK010000177.1 GCA_018260275.1 Deinococcus sp. | reverse complement strand
CGCAGGCTTCGGCCCTGAAAGCGGCCCACTTCGCGGGGTCTTGTAACGCCCGGCCCCCATCCCTCAGCGCCCGCAGGAAGTCAGGCGGCAGGGTCAGCAAAGCCGCCCGAAGCTGCGCCCGCTTCGCTTCTTCGGTCTGGCACAGTTGCGCCGCTTCCATGACTTCCAGGCGGCGAAGTAGAGAAACGCGGGTCATGACGCGCCCGCCCCCTTCGCTTCCAGCACACGGGCCAGGGCTTCCAGATAGGCCCACCCCGCCGCGCCGTCCTGTAAGCGGGTCTTCTCTTCGCCGTGCGGCAGGTCTTCGGCCCGGCCTTCCAGGTCTTCGCACATCCCCCGGCAGACTTCGGGTAGACCTGCGGGTAAGTCCTGGCCCACGCCGGACAGGTAAGCCCATGCCCACCCCTGCGGGCCTTCTACGCCCGGCGTCAGTCCTAAGACCTGCCGGGCCAGCGGCCCCCCGAAGCTGCCCCCCGCACCAAAGCGCCCGGCGTCTAGCGCCGCTTCCAGTTGCCACAGGTGGGCGTCTTCCAGGGCATCGAGGGCCGCGCTTATATCCTCTTCGGTCACGTCCCGCGCCCTGGCCTTCTTCGCTTCCAGGTCTTCCAGCACCCGCACCCGGCGAAGGAAAGAAGCCCGCCCGGTCACGCCTGACCCTCTGGCATCTGGCCCGCTAGTATCCGGCACAGGTGCGCTTCCCACCGCCACACCGCCGCGCCCCATCGGGCCAGCCTTTGCACGTCAGGGGACAAAGGCACGCGCCGGGCTTCTTCCTGACACCACAGGGCGCACGCCTCAAAGTAGGCGCAGAAGTCAGCGGCCCGGCCCGCAGGTGGGGGCCGTAAGGGGCGCATGGGTTCACCTTCCCCCGGCAGGGCTTCCCAGGCGTCAGCTTCTGCCTTCGCCGGGTGGGTCACTGGGATATCTGGCACATGGGCCACCGCCCGCGCTACCCGTGAAAGGAAGGCCTCACAGTCTGCGCTCAGGTCTTCGCCGTGCATGACTTGGGCATCTTTGAACGCGGCCCGGTCTTCCTGGCTCAGCCTGTCCCGCGCCGCTTTCATGGTCGCCCAATTCGCCGCCCTGACTTCTTCGGCCCGCTGCGCTTCTACCGCTTCCAGGTCTTGCAGCCGGGCCAGCAGCCCGCCGCCTCTTCTCTTCGCCGTCATAAGTCCCCCTGTGAAAGCGCAGCCACCCGCGCCGCTTTCTGGCCCACAATCCGGCCCGCTATCCTGCCGCCCACCTCTGGCCCGGCCACGTCGAAGACCACGCCCAGCACCGCGCCCAGCATTTCCAGCACATCCGACAGCCGCACGCGCAGTCTGGCCCGTGTCACTTTGGCCCCCTGCGGCCCGTGTGGGCTTCGGGGTATAGCTCAAAGGTGCGCCGCTCCACTCTTTCCCCTTCGCCGTCTTTGGTCACAATGCGCCGCGTAATCATGACCCGCACCGGGTCGGCTTTTATCTGGCCCCCGCTTATTTCTTCCAGTAGGGCAAGACGGCGAAGAAGGGAAGTGCGCCGCGTCATTCCAGCCCCCCGGCCATAGCTTCCAGCTTTTGCCGCATCTGCCGGGCCTCTTCTTCCTTCGCCATATCTCCTAAGCGCCCTAAGCGGGCCGTGTCCAGGTAGCGGAAAAGGAAGTTTATGTAAACGTGCTTCGGGTTAGGCTTCGCCGCTTCTTCCAGGTTGCGAAGACGGCGAAGAAGTAAGCCCCGGCTCACGTCCCCACCTTGCCCAGCCGTGGGCCGGGTTCTTCGCCCTTCGCCGCTTCCAGAGCTTCTATGCGGGCCGCTAGGTCTGTGACTTCTGTGACCTTCGCATAAGCGCCCGCGCCCTGGCTTATCGCGTGAATGGCTTTGAGGGCCAGGCCGTCATCTGGCAGGCTTTCGCCCGTTTCCGGGTCTATCTTTTGGGCGTCTAGCAGGTCTTCGGCGCGGGACAGCGCCCGCCACAGTAAGCGCCTGACCTCTTCCATGCTTCCGGCCCTGCGCCGTCTTTTCTTCGCCGCTTTCGGTTCATTTGTCATCGTTGCCACCTTGCCCGGTCTGCGGGCTTTGTTTAGAGAGGGGGGGGGTTAGGTCATCTGAGAGGAAAGAAAGCGCGGCCCGCACGCCTTCGGGCGTCAGTCTGCCCGCGTGCATAAAGCCCCTTAAGTGCGCTTCTCTGGCCCCTTCTGCGGTCACTGACGGCGAAGCCTCAAAGCGGCGAAGGGAAGAAGCCCACGCCGCCCGGACGCTCAAGGGGAAGCCTGCGCCGCTGCCCTGCTTTTGTAGCCCGTGCCCACTTCTTCGCCGTCCCGAAGGTACGCCCCGCAGAGTGCGCCCACATGGATAGCTAGGGGGGGCGCAGAAGGCCACCAAGCCCCTTGAGGGGCAGAGCAGCGCACCATATAGCGGCCCCACTCTTCGGACACGTCCACCGCCCGGGCGCAACTTCCGCACCTGCCGGGCTGTGCGCTTATGGCTTCCCAATCTGGCAGGGGGGCCGCTGGCCTGCGGGCTTCGGGGCAGGTCGTAACGCTCTCACCTGCGCCCGGCGAAGGGGAGAGGTCGGGGGCCGGGCTTTGGCTTTCCTCTTCGCCGCCCTGGAAGTGGGCCAGAAGCGCGGGCTTAAGCGTCCTGACTTCTTCCATGACTTCGGGCCGTGGTCTGCCTTCGCCATAGACCCGCAGGCCGTCCCCTGACTCATTCAGGGCCAGCCGCACCCCAGCCGCTTCCAGCTTTGCCAGAAGGTCTAAGACTGCGGCCCGCGTCATATCTCACCCCACAGACTTACCCCTTCTGCCCCTGCCGCCGCTTCCACTGGGTCAGAGGGGGGCAGGTCAGCAGGGGGAGGGGGCGCAGAAGGAAGGGACAAAGTAGACGGCGAAGGGAAAGACGGGGCTTCCACTGTCCCCACTGTCACCAATCTATCTTTAAGAAATAGAGTTATGGGGACAGGTAAGAACGCCGTGTCATACGTCTTTTCTTCGCCGTCTGTCCCCACTGTCCCCAAAGTCCCCGGTATTCCATAGGCCGGGTTATCTAGTGGGAAGCGCAGGGCAAGAAGGTTAGACCGCAGACCTTCGGGCGTGGTGACCTTCCAGTACGGGCGCACCCGCTGGCCTTCCACCTGACAGCGCATCAGGCCGAGCGGGTGCAACCTGTCGCGCATGTTTGCCCACAGCGTCCCCTTATCGGGCAAGACTGCGCCGCCCTGCCCCTGTGCGGCCCGTTGTAACTGTTCGTGTAGGGCTTCGGGGTCAAAGTAGGCCCACTCATCCCCGCCTGACTTCTGGTAATAGCCCACCTTGACCGCGCCGGGCCGCGTGGTCACGTCTTCTAGGTCTTCCCCTTCGCCGGATTTGGCATAGATGACTTTGCGCTGATAACCGCACATCAGGGCCGTGTCACTGTCTGCGGGCGCTTCGCCGCTTTTCAGGTCTGGCAGATAGACCCGCCCCTGACTGAGCAGCGAAGCCGTGAGGGACAGCGCCCGCGTCAGGGGGTCTTCACTGTGTAAGTGTTCCGCCTGCCCGTCTGACGTGTAGGCCAGCGCAGACACCACGCGGCCCCACAGGGTCAGGGCGTGGTCTTCCGGTATGGCTTCCAGACTGACGGCGAAGGCCAGAAAGCAGGCCCACCCATAGGACAGTTCAGCCAGGGCGCGGCCCGTTCTACCGTGCGGCCCCTTAAAGACCTTCGCCCACTGCCGGACATGGGCTGTATGGGCTCCGCTGCCCACCCGTAGGGCTTCCAGATTGCCCGCTAAGCCCTGTATGTAAGCGGCTAAGGCTAGGGCATACACGCCGCCCCGCGCCCGGTTGCTGTGACCACGCGGCAGGGTTTCGCCGGACGTGATGACTAGCCCACGCGGGTAAAGTCCGGCCCGCGCTTTGCGGTCTGCCGTCATTGTCCCGCGCCCCACGCCGTCAGCCGCGCCGGACATAATCCGGGCCGCTGACCCGTGCATACGGCTTATGTCTGCCGCGCCGCCCGAAGGCTTGAAGTCATCTATCAGGAAAAGCGCGTCTTTAATCGTGTGGGCTGCCTTTTCCAAACCGTTTGCACTACTGCCCCACCCTTCGGGCAGGTGTTCAGCGTGCCACGCGGCCCCATAGTGCGACTGGGCAAGGGCCAGCAGCGCCGTTTTATTGCGCCCCGTTTCCCCCGTCAGCCACACCATGAAGTCAGCCCGGCCTAAGACCGCCCGGTATACGGCCCCCATCACTGGAACGGTTACCGGGTCAAGGCCCACCAAGTCCAGAAGGGCCAGCGAAGCCCGCACCGCTGCCCGCACTTCTTCCGCTTCTTCCTTCGCCGGGTCTGGCAGGGCGTACCCGCTTAGGCGTGGGCTTCTTCCTTCGGGGCTTAGGTCAACTTCTACCCCTTCCACCGCGCCCCCTGCCCCTATGCTGAGCCCCGCTGTCAGGTACACCGGGCCGTCTTCGGTGTCAGTCCAGCCCGTGAACTGGAACACGGTGCGCTGTGCGATACCACGGGCCGCGCTTAGTCGCTGTATCCCCTCGCGGGCTTTGTCTTTCTTGCCGTTGCCGCTTCGGACAATGGCAGACGCGCCCCACTTCCCCGAAGCCCACCCCATGCCCGCAAACTCAGGGGCCGGAATGGTCAGGCGTGGGGGATTCATGGGCCTGCCGTCAGGCCAGCGGCCCGCTATCTCAAAGAGTTTGGGCGCTTCGCCCGTCCCGTCTTCCTGTGTGACTTCTGCCGTAATCAGGGCCGAAAAGTTTAGAAGCTCATCAAAGTCTTCGTATTCTTCCCCGTCATTCCACCGCTTTTTAACGGCGCACAGCTTCCCACCTTCTACGGCGAAGCCCTCAGAGTCAGACACCCACAGCACGCCCGAAGCCTGCGCCGTTCCTTCTTCGCCGGACGTGGGGACAGCGGGCGCGGCAGGTTGCCACGGGGCCGCTTCCTGTACGGCCTGCGCTAACTTCTGGCCTAAATGTTGCGCGTGTAGTTCCGGCGAAGAGAAGGGGGCCGGGTTGCCCAAAGCGTCACAGGCATCAGCGTCTAAGACGTATTCTTGACTGTCCCCCGGCAGGTAAGCAAAGGGGTTAGCTTCGCCCGTGAGGGTGCGCCCTATCTGGAAGACCTGCGCCCCGGAAGCGTGGGCAAGCTGTCCCCACATTTCCCGCGCCTTGTCCCCTTCGCCGCGCTTGTCCCCCATGTCTGCGTATATGTAGACCTGTGAACCTTCTTGCAAGTGCGAAAGGTGGGGCAAAGCGCCCGCGCTGGCGAGTCCTTGCACGTTGTAAGCGTCTGCCAGCCCTGCCGCTTCCAGCATGACCGACACCGCCGCCGCGTTTAATTCGCCTTCTATCAGCAGCGTGGGCAGGTCTGCCCGCATGGGAGCAGCGCACCACGCCGGACGGCCCGCCCCCTTGCCCGTGTAGGCATAGCGTGGGGGCCGCTTGCCTGTGTTTGCTTCCGCTATTTGTAGGGCCGTGTCAGTGTTCCTAAACTTGACC
>JAGLBK010000176.1 GCA_018260275.1 Deinococcus sp. | reverse complement strand
TGCGGTCCCCGCCGCTTGTCCTGCCGCCCGTCCCACGTTTTCGCCTTCACGGACGTAGCGTCCTGTGCTGTCATCAATCAGTCGCCCGGCGGCATTGCGGCGGTAGCCGTCATTAAACGCTGCACCAGCTCTGGCCCCGCCCTGCTGCGCTGCACGCTCAGCGTCAGCGATGGTGCGTTCCAGGTGGTCAAGTCGCCCCTCGATATCTACGATGAGTCGGTCTACGGATTGGCTCATGGATACCCCTGGGCGCGAAAAAACCGCCCAAAAGGGCGGCTAACTTTGAGCGAGTTCTTCAAGTTCTTTGATGGGCGGGGCGATAGCCAGCACCCAGTTTGGCACTCGTTTTTTCTTCAAAGCCTGCACGAAGTCGCGGGCGGCGTGACGGGTAGGCCACGCACCTACGTGCTCTGGCAACCCATAACCCGCAAAATAAACTTTTCTGGCCTTGGTGGTACTTGGGTCAGGTAATTCATCTGGGTCAGGGTTTGCCAGCTTCTTGTGGTCTAGCTTCATGAACTGGTAGTCCCGCATGGGGCGGTCACGCAGGAACAACAGCCATGACATCTGCCGCATCAAGCCGACCAGTTGTGTCTCGGTCAATTTCTTGACTTCCCACGGTTTGATGCCGTACAGGTGGGTGAACAGAGCCATTTCCCGCTCCAGGCGCATCTCAGGTGAGAGGTCTCCCCAATCGGGGTCGTAGGGGGTTAGCCCCCCACCACTTTTGGGAGCTCACCGTGGATACAGGCGTGCGTAATTGCAGCGATTTTGCTGGGCACGGCCACCCGGATCATCTCCCGTACCACGCGCTCGTCGGTGTCTGACGCGGCCCGCATCATCATCAGCTCGGTCATGTACTCTTCAGGTTTGTTCTGTGCCCGTAACAGAGCCTCCTTTTCAGAGAATTTGCGCCGCTCATCAAGGTCCGACTCCACCAGATACAGGGTGATCTCGTCAGGGATGACGATTTGCTCGGCGGCGGGTAACGTGGCGTTCAGAGCCGTCAGACGGTCTTTGGCCTTCTGTGGCACGGGGATACCCAGTTCGCCACGGGTGTCGCCCGTGATGTCCAGCATGGTCTTTTTGGTCATGACAGCACCTCCAGTTCTATCCGGTCAAATTTCGCGTGCCCCTTGGCATTCACCGCTTCTTTCGGCAGGCGCACGCGGATTCTTTGTTTGGTGTCGGGGTCGCGGAAAGTCAGGGTGGTCTGGCGAGTGCCTTTCCTGACGAATAGCAGCCCACAGCGCAGGCGCGTACCCCCTTTGATGAGGTACGCGCCGTAGCCACAGGCCACCGGGGGCCGCGTGGTGGCAATAAGTTCCACGTTTAGGGGATAGCGAGGCCCGTGTCGTCGAACTTTCTGCCATAACCGGTCAGCGTCGCCGTAAACGTCACGATCCCGTCAGCGGGCACGGGCTTACCCGTCGCGGTTACGATGGCGCAGCCACCTTCATTTCGGTCATCCAGGTGGGTACGGCGTTCAATCCACACGTACTTGCCCGCCTGGGCAAACAGGGCCACCATAGCCGCCCGCTCATCGGCAGTGGGCTGCACATTCCCGCTCAGGCTGACCGTCCAGCTCCCCTGGTCAGGGCGCGGCTTGGCATAAGTCACTTCTGTGCCCGCTGCTGGTGATCCGTACATCTTCGGAGCTGCGTCGCTCTTGGTCGAGATGGTCACCGGCATGTCGCTGGTCGTCAGCTCGGGCAGCGACAGCGCCTGGGCGTCAAAGTTCGCCGGGCGCACTTCAGTCGGCCCAGGCAGGGGCATGAAGCGGAACTGGCTGGTCTCACCGTAGGTCACTTCAGGATTTTTCGTCATCTTCGGTACTCCGAGATTTCCCCGTATACGTCGGGGTCTAGGGCGGGGCGCTGCTGCACAAAGCGGAATCCAGCGCTAAACAGGGCATTCCGGGCCATGTCGGTCAGTTGAAGGGTGCGGGTGCGGGTCTTGGCGTAGGCCGTCACCTGCACCCGCTTGGTGGTGGCGTTGGTGCCGTACCCGGCCACGCCTGTACTGGCGATCAGGTCAATCACAAAGTGGTCAGCGAGCAGGTCGGAGGTCATTTCCTCGCGGCTGATGTAGGCGGGGATGTCCAGGGTTTCCAGGGCAGCTTGGGCCAGGCCGAGGGTTTCTGCTTCCTGGGCCATCAGTTGCCACCACGACGGAGTTTCTCTACAGCGGGCCTGACAAATGGCCGAGGCGCAATCCGCTGCGTGCCAAATTCCAGGTACAGCCCGATTTTCCCGATTTCGCCCCCGGCGACCCCCACCCGCCAGTGGCCCGGCCTCACCATCCAGGCCGTGATCGCCTGCACCAGTTGCCCCTGGTCAATTGCTGGGGCCTCTCCGGGCGAGCTGGCTTGGTGAATGCGGTTCGGGTTGTACCTGCGGTACTTGCGGCCTGTGCCTGGCCTGCTGAAGTTGCCCACAATCTCGTTTCGCAACTCCTGGGCTTTGATTGCCACCGCCTGTTCCAGTTGTCGGACAGCGGCGGCGCGAATGTTGTTCAGTCGCATTGACGAATCACCTGGGGGATGACGGGCACAGCTGTGTTTTTAGCTGGCGTTTCAAATTCCACTGACGCTACGCCGTCAAATCGGGCCACCAACTCGTCAGCAAGAATGACAATCGTGACTGTAGGCGGGTGCCCCTGTGCTGGAGCTGAGAAGCTTGTGCTCTTCACATTGGGGACACTGACGCCGTCAACTTTGACCACGCCTTGACAACCATCGCCAGTAGATTTCACATCAATTTCGACTTTTGCCACCTTCACACCCCCACGGCAATCACCCGCGTGTAGCTGGTGTAGAGCGTCACCAGCACGGCTTTCCAGTCCTTACCCCGGAACCGCAGCAGGTCACCCGGCTTCACCTGCACCCCGCCAGGCAGCCGTACACGCCAGCGAGCCACGTCCGCCTTCAGGCCCATCCGCACCGCCTCTACCACGCCCAGCGGCTGCACATAGCCCCGGTGAGTAGCGTCAGTCACCAGGTGGGTCACAGTCTCTTTAGGCAGGCCAGGGGCCGGGCTGACCCGCTCGGTCACCTGGCGCAGCAGGACGATGTCCTCGTCGCGGAACTGAGGAAGCAGCATTACCAGCCGCCCCAGTCAATCTGCCCGTTCCAGGTGTCACCCGTGTCGGCGTCCACGGTTTCGGGCGGAATCCGCTGCGCCTGCCATTCGGCGTCCAGGTCGCGGAGGTGTTCCACGGTGGCCTTCACGTCAAAGTAGTCCTCGCTGGCGTCGCCTTCCTTCCGTGCTTTGACCTGACCGGGGCGCAGCAGGTAGGCCAGGGCCGAGCGGTAGGGCCGGTAGAACGCAACTGGCGGGTCGCCCCGCCCCACTGCGTCCTCGGCCAGTTGCGCCTGCCACTGCTCCGGCGTCCAGCCGCCCGCATCCCCGGCATGGCGCTGGGCCAGCAGCAGGCAGGCCGCCGCGTCTTTTGGGTCAGTCGGCCCCGACATGGCTTACTGCCCTTCTGCGGGCGTTTTCGCCTTTGTACGGGCGGCGGTGGCCTCGGCAATCTTGCCCTGGATGGTTTCGGGCTTCCAGTTGGGCAAGACCTTGATGCCCAGTTGCTCGGCCTGGCCGCGCAAGGTGACCGTGTGGTCGTCCAGTCGGGCGTTCAGGGTTTCCAGCGAGTCACCCGCTGTCCACTCCAGGCCCAGCCCTGCTACCCGTTCGCGCAGGGCCACCAGCTTGCTGCTGGGCAAGTCGTCGCCCTTCTCGCCGGGGCCGGTCACCTCTTCCAGGTCGCGGTTCTTCAGGGCCTCGCGGTACTGGTAGCCCTCGGCCTCGAACACCTGCCCGGAGCGGCGGTGGCGGAACCAGCCGCTGGTTTGTTCAGCTTCCTTGGTCACAGGTCACCGCCTTACTTGCTCAACTGACCACGGTTGAAGGTGCCCACCGCCATCGCACGGGGGTGGGTCAGCTTGGCACCGTAGACGTGCAGGCCGCGAATCAGGTTGCCGAACTGGGTCTGACTGCGAAGCGTTTCGGTCTTCACGATGGCATCCGCGAAAGTAATCACTGGGATGCCCGCCATGATTTTGTACTTGGCGTTGCCCACACTGGCGACGTTGTTGGACTGGTACACGGTCACGCCGTCCACCTGCCCGGCCATGCCGTTCTGGGTGATGTTGTCGCCCAGGTTGCTGGCGCGGTTGCCGAACTCGGTCTTCAGCCCGCGAATGAACCAGGGTGGCAGCACAATGCGACGGTCAACGGTAGGCACGTCGGCCTCGTCCAGCTTCTGGGTCAGTTCCAGAAATGCCGCGTAGGGGCTGGTTTCACCCGCAGCAAAGCCGATGGTGATGGGCGCGGCGTCGGTGCCGTAGGCGTTGCCAGCGTCAATGGCGCTGTGGAAACTGCCCACATACTTGTCACGCACGTCGCTGATGGCGCGGGCCGCGTTCTTGCTGCCCTCGTCCACCAGTTGCAGCACACTGCGGCGGGCGTCCACGTCGTCCACCACGAAGTTGAAGTATTTCTGCTGGTCAATGACCAGGTTGATGGCGCTGTCGGTCAGGGTTTCAGGGTTGTCTACCGTCCCTGCGTAGTCCTTGACGGTTACGGGGCCAACCTGGAGCAGACGCACGGTGCTGCCCGCGTCCTTGATTTCGCCCTCGTAGTTGCGGTTGGTGAAGGCCGCGCCGAACACGAACGACTTTTCCAGATAGTTTAGAATCCGGGCAGACCAGATGATGGGGTCAGAGACGGTAATCACTGGTTAGCTCCTTTCAGTTCGGCGTCCATCGCCGCGTTGATGGCGCTGGCGTCCTTAGTTTCCACAGCCTTGTCCAGGTTGGTGGCTGCCGTGGTCTGCACGCCGCCCGCGCCGTTGGGTGCTGTGGCTTGCTGTACGCCTTCCGGGGCCAGGTACGGGTACTTGGCGATGATGGCTTCCACGTCCGGCTTGCCGTCTTTCAGGCGCAGCTCGTCGGTCATCAGCACGGCCACCGCTTCGGGGTCACGCACCTTGCCCGCCAGGTCGGCCAGCAGGTTGGCGCGGGCCTGGGTGGTCGCCAGGGTGTCGCGTTCGGTCTTCAGCGTGGCGTTCTCGGCCTCCAGGGCGGCGAGGCGCTGTTCGAGTTCTTGTGATTTCGTGCTGTCCACTTGGACCTCCAGTTCCTGCACGCGGGTTTCCAGCGTGCTGGTTTTGGCCTGCTCGGCGGCCAGTAGCCCGTTCAGGCGCGTGATCTCCGCTGCTGCCGCCGCGCTGTGATCGACGAATGCTGGAGCATTGGTCGTCGTGGTGACGGGGGCATCAGCGGGTTTGTTCTCGGGTGCGGTCATAGGTTGCCTCCTCAGAGGCCCGTAAAGGCCCCTGGAAATGCGCGGACGAAGAGAGATACCACCCGGAATCCTGCTGACCCGTTTCAAGGGAAAATCAAGGCAGGAATCCGGTTTGCCAAAGACGGACCCCGCCACGTTTCAGGGGCGGGGTCGGAATCGGTGTGAATTTT
>JAGLBK010000175.1 GCA_018260275.1 Deinococcus sp. | reverse complement strand
GCGACGTGGCGCAGGTGCGCGACAGCACCACCACCAGCGGCGTGACCCGCGTCAACGGCCTGCCGGTCGTGCTGGTCAGCATCCAGCAGACCTCGGGCAGCAACGCGGTGTCGGTGGTGGACGGTGTCAAGGCCATGATCGGCAAGACCAAACTGCCCACCGGGTACAGGGTTACCTACAGCAACGACACCACCGGCCCGATTCGCGCCAGCCTCGCCTCGACCATGCACGAGCTGTGGCTGACCGCGCTGGTCGTGGCGCTGATCACGCTGCTGTTCCTGGGCCGCCTGAATACTGCGCTGACCGTCATCGCCGCCATCCCGATCTCGCTGGCCGCCGCGCCCATCCTGTACAAGCTGATGGGCTTCACCTTCAATCAGGTGTCGCTGCTGGCGCTGATCGTGGCGATCGGGATCGTGGTGGACGACTCGATTGTCGTCGCCGAGAACGTCGAGCGTTACCGCGCCATGGGCTTCGACCGCCTGCAATCGGTACTGCGCGGGGCCTCCGAGGTGTTCAGCGCCGTGGTCGCCGCCTCGCTGGCGCTGCTGTCGGTGCTCATTCCGGTCAGCTTCATGGGCGGCATCATCGGGGCGTTCATCAAGCAGTTCTCGCTGGGGCTGGCGGCGGCGGTGGCGATGTCTTTCCTCGAAGCGCTGCTGTTCCTGACCGTGCGGATGGCCTACACCCCCGACGCCGCGCCGCTCGGCTGGCGTGATATTCCGGCCACCTTTGCCAAACTGCCGCAGGCCGTGCGCTGGGGCGTGCAGTCGGTGAAAACGTGGTGGTTCTGGGTGCTGGCGCTGGGGCTGCTGGCTTTCCTGTGGAAGCGCAGCGACAACCACCTGCTGGCCGCCGCCGTGCTGCTGCTGCCCGTGGCGCTTGTCATCCTGCGCTACGTCTGGGGCATTGTGCTGGCCTTCCTGGAAGCGCTGACGACCACCCTGCACGGCGTCACCGACCGGATTCTGTCGGCCTTCCGCGACGCCTATGCCCGCAGCCTCGACGAAGCGCTGCACTTCAGCCCGCTGGTGCTGATCTTCTCGGTGCTGTTCCTGGCCGCCACCGTGCTGCTGGTCATTCCGCGCACGCAGTTCACTTTCATGCCGACCACCGATTCGGGCACCATGCGGGCCGGGCTGCGCCTGCCTGCCGGACTCGATCTGACGACCCGCAACAAGCTGGTTAACCGCCTGGAAACCTACTTCCTGGGCCAGAAGGACGTGCAGACCGTGCAGGCGTCGGTGACCGACAACGGCACGAACCTCAACATCACCCTGAAGGACAAGGCGCTGCGCCCCGACGCGAGCAAGCTCTCGGCACAGTACCAGGCCGACTTGCGGACCATGTTCACCGACTACCCTACCGTGCGGGCCAACATCTTCAGCGGCGGCGGATTCCGGGGCCAGGGCAACAGGCAGACCGTGACGCTGGTCGCCAGCAATTTCGAGCTGCTCAAGCAGCGGGCCGCCAACGCCGAAGCTGTTGTTCAGGCAGACCCCAACGTGTCGAGCGTCAGCAGTCCGCTGGACAACACTACCCTGCAAAACCAGTTCGTGCCCAACCAGTCGCTCTTGGCAAACGCCGGGCTGAGTGCCAGCACCGTGGCGACCGCACTGCAAACCTACGGCAGCGGGGCCAGGGCCGGAAACGTCGAAATCAGCGGCGTGACCTACCCGATCACCGTACAGGTAGACCATCAGTACCTCTCGGACGACCAGTCGCTGCTGGCCCTGCCGATCTACAGCACGACCCTGGGCACCAGCGTGACCGCCGGGCAGCTCGGCAGCATTGTGCAGGCCAGCGCCCCGACCAGTATTCCGCGCACCAACCGCCTTTATAGCCTCGACCTGAGCGTCGAACCCAACCCGGCCAGCCCACTGAGCGCCACGCAACTGCTCGCCAAACTGACCGACTCGCTGACCTCGGCGGGCGTCGTGGACAATCTGGTGACGGTGGGGCAGCCCGACAGCAACAGCATGACGGCGCTGGCAGGCAACGTCGGCTCGCTGGGCCTGCGGGCCTTCGCGCTCTCGATCCTGCTGGTGTATCTGGTCATGGGGTCGCAGTTCAACTCGTTCCGCTACCCGCTGTACCTGCTGCTGCCGGTGCCGTTCGCGGTGGCGGGGGCCTACTGGATGATGTTCCTGACGAACAGCAGCCTCGATGTGTTCGGCGTACTGGGCTTCTTGCTGCTTATCGGGCTGTCGGCCAAGAACGCCATCATCTACCTCGAATTCGTGGTCGAGAAGATGGCGGAACTGCCCCTACGCGCCGCCCTGCTCGAAGCCAGCCGCCTGCGCTTCCGGCCCATCGTGATGACCACCCTGACTATCCTGATCATCAGCGTGCCCCTGCTGCTCAACAAGGGCAGCGGCGCGGAGTTCGGCAAGAGCATGAGCATCATCATCATGGGCGGGGTCAGCGTCAGCGCGATCATGACCTTCTACGTGGTGCCCGCCGCCTTCTACCTGTTCGAGCGCCGCCGCGCCGAAAAGAAGGGCAGCGGCCAGACGGTCAGCCAGACCATCGGTACGCCCCTGGAACCCGCGCCGGTCAGCCTGCCGGGCACCTCGGCGGCTCCTGGGGCCTGAGCAGTCTGCAAAGTCAAGGGAAAGAAGGGCGGGACACTTCGGCTGAGGTGTCCCGCCCTTCTTATATGTCCAACTGGGTGCATCCCACCATTCTGGGATAAACGGGCTTAACGCCTCTCTCGGGAAGCAGAACAAACTTGTCTGTGACGCGTTTTCTTAGCCCTCTCCACTCGTGGGAGAGGGAGGGAGCCGCTTAGCGGCGGAAGGGTGAGGGGGCGTGTGACCAGCACAGCAAAAACGCGCCCGCCTTGCCATCCATCCCATTTTGGTGGGATGCACCCTGTCCAGCTTCAGACGGCGGTGACGCCCCCGTCCACGGCGATATTCTGCCCGGTGATGTAGGCGCTGGCGTCACTCGCCAGGAACAGCGCGAGGCCGCCCAGGTCGCGGTCGGTACCCAGGCGTCCCATCGGCGTATGCGCCAGAATCTGCTGCTCACCGTAGGCCAGCGTGCCCTTGGTCATCTTGGTGGGAAAGTAGCCGGGGCAGATGCTGTTCACGGTAATGCCCCGCGCGGCGAATTCGGCGGCCAGGGCGCGGGTGAAGTTGACCACGGCACCCTTGCTGGTGTTGTAGGCCAGCGTAGGCACCATCTTTGGGTCGTTACCCTGGAGGCCCGCCACGCTGGCGACATTGATGATGCGCCCGGCGCCGCGCGGCACCATACAGCGCTTGAGGACGCTCTGGGTAATGACGAACAGGCCGTTCACGTTGACATTCATCACCTTGGCCCAGGCGTCCAGCGGGTGCTCGGTGCTGGGTGCGCCCCAGGTAGCCCCGGCATTGTTGATCAGAATGTCGATAGGGCCGACCTCGGCCACGATCTTCTCGATCAGCGGGTCAATGGTGTCGGTCTGGGCCAGGTCATTGGCGTACACATGCGCCTTGATCCCCAGCGCTTCCAACTCCGCTTTGGCTTCGTCCAGCTCGTTTTGCTTGCGGGCCGTCAGAATCACGGTGGCCCCGTACTCGCCGAGCGCCTGCGCCATTTGCAGTCCCAGCCCCCGCGAGCCGCCGGTAATCAGCGCCGTTTTGCCGTTCAGGTCGAACAGGTTCTTGAAAGTCATCTCTACCTCCCTGGATTGTGGTGCCCGGTCAGCATAGCGAAATTTACGTGGACGTTCACTTTGGCCTGACAGAAAGATCACATCCGGGAACAAAAAACGTGAAAAAAACCACGTCATAGACGGCAAAAAGCTAATGTCGAAAATTTCGCAGATGTAAGACTTCTGTCGGATTTTTGGACGTATCGTCAAATTCATTAAGACCAAGTAAGAAGCCTGAGCATAGATATCCAAAAAAACATTAAGGCTCTCAAAGGAAAAAACACCATGGCAAAAATTTTGATCATCGACGACTCTCCCGCAGATATCCGCTTTATGACTGAGGCCCTCAAGTCCAGCGGTCACACCGTGGTCAGCCTCGACAATTCGACCGACGCCGAGAAGGTGGTCGAGGCCGAGCGCCCGGACCTGACCCTGCTGGACGTGGTCATGCCCAACCGCAACGGCTACGAAACCCTCCGCGCCCTCAAGAAAGTGCCTGGTGCCGCTGGCATGAAAGTCATCTTCGTATCGAGCAAGGGTTCGGATACCGACATCAAATGGGGACTGCGCCAGGGCGCGGTGGATTACCTCATCAAGCCCTATACCCCCGATCAGGTCAACGCCCTGATTACCCGTCACCTCTGAGATGAGCAACTCCAACTTCCTGCTTTTCCGCGCCGCCGGGCGCACCCTGGCGTTGAGTTCGGAACTCACCCGGCAGGTCGTCCCGATCGAACGTATTTTCAGTGTTCCCGGCGCGGCTGGAGCGCTGCTCGGGCTGATTCCGGCGGCGGGTACGGCCCTGCCACTGGTCGATCTGGCCGCACTCGCCGGACTGGAGCCGGGCAGGAACGAACTGGCCCTGATCTGTGAAGTCGCGGGCGAACAGCTGGCCCTGCCCGTCACGGAAGTCATCGGTGTCATTCAGGAAGAAGACGCCCCCCAGACCGCCAATCTGCTTTCCGACGAGACGCTGCTGGGCGGCTATTTCGGCGGCGGTCAGAAGGGGCAGGTCATCAATCCGCAGACCCTGCTGCGCTCACTCCAGGAACGCATCCTGCCGAGCTGAGGCGCTGGTACGTCACCTTTTTTCGAGGTTCATATGACCATTAAGGAGAGCTTCCCATGGCTGATCAAATGAGTGTGCAGTCCGTTCCGTTACCCCGGACCTCGCAGCCCGTCACTGCCCCCCAACCCAGGGGCAACTGGTTTTCGGACCTGCCCGTTCGTCAGAAGTTGCTGGTTTCGAGCCTGCTGCTCGGCCTGCCCCTGATCGCCTTTGCGGGTGTAACAGCCAACAACCTCGTGCAGCAAAACCGTACGGCGCAGCTCCACGCCCAGATCGCCGATACCTATAGCCACCTCACCCAGCTTCAGCAAGGGCTGCGGAGCACCCGCGCTGACATTACCGCCAGACGGGCCGTACCCGCCGAGAAGGTGCAGCTGCTGCTCGACCAGTCCCGTGAACTTCAGCAGGAAGTGAACCGCACCGGCCTGACCAGCATCAAGCCGCTGAGCGATCAGGTGGTAACGGCCACCACCACCATTGCCAATACCGTCAAAAGTGGCAAGGACAATATGGCGATGGACCCCAAGATCGCCGACCTGACCCGTGGCCCCCTGGCCGCCATGTTCCTGGCTCTGGCCGACCGTTCGGGGCTGTACGCCGCGTCCGACCCCGCGGCCCGCTCACTGGCCTTGCTCTCGGCCACGACTTTTCCGACGCTGCTGCCCCAGTTCGGTCAGCAGTTCGCCACCTTGCAGCCAGTGGTCGACCAGATCAATACCCAGCCCAACCATCAGGTCAGCCCCGTACAGCACGAGCAGATTAGAAAC
>JAGLBK010000174.1 GCA_018260275.1 Deinococcus sp. | reverse complement strand
GAGTTTGGCGCCCTGATCCACGCCGTAAGCGTTGACGTTCTGGCCCAGCAGCGTGACTTCCTGCACGCCCGCCGCGAGTTGCAGGTCAAGTTCGCGCAGGATGTCGTCGGGGCTGCGGCTCACCTGCGGCCCGCGCGTAGTCGGCACGATGCAGTAGGTGCAGTGGTGGTCACAGCCGCGCATGATGGTCAGGTGCGCCTGCAATTTGCCCTGCGGCGCGGGGGGAATGTGCCCGTGCAGTTCGTCCTTGAATTGCAGGCCCCAGAAGCGTTCGTTGCTTTCGAGCGCCTGACCGATATCCAGCAGGCTGCCCGGTCCCAGCAGCACGTCGACCTCGAACTTGCGGGCGATCTGCTGGCCTTCTTCGAGTTGCGCGAGGCAGCCCATCATGCCGACCACCAGCGGGCGCTGCTGCTTTTGCTTACGCAGGTTGCCCAGCACGCTGCGAACCTTGTCGACCGGCTTGCCGCGCACCGCGCAGGTGTTAATAAGCACGAAATCGGCCTCGTCGGGGCTATCTACCATATCTGCGCCGAAAGAAACCAGTTGAGACTCGACCAGATGGGTGTCGTACTCGTTCATCTGGCAGCCGTAAGTAATGACGTGGGCCTTCACCTTTGTACCTGCATGCTTGCTCCTCGGCCTGACGGAGGGATTCCGGGGCCTTTTCGCCGCGCACTGCTGGCGGCAATAGCGCCGAGTCTAGCGCACAGGCGCACTGCTGGCCTCAAGAGTCTGCCGAAGAAAGCCCGAGAGTTCAGCAATCTGAGGGCGGCTTGCCAGCAAAAAGAGTTGAATCATAATAAAAACTACCGACATCATAATAACCGGAGAAAATCTTAAAGCTACTGATATGCCGCTCATGTCGTTGATGTCACTGTACTGAAGATTGGGAAGCTGCATCAGCAAGAGAAAAACAAAAGTCGTCAGTAAAAAAATCGACTGGACAAATCCATACCAAAGTGTCCCTGAATAAGTGTTCCGCCCTGAAAGGGTACAAACCTGGCACGATATTCATAGTGCACCTGCCGCTACCCCATAAAACCCGAATTTTTCCTGATTCGCAACCCTGAAGCACTGACCTGCCCCAGATGAGACTGTTTCGACAAGAAAGCTAACGGATTCCAGTCGTTGACAAGATAAGGGTCCAGGCGGCTTGCCACCTGCTCTGGCGTCAGCAGTGTGAACAATTCCAGTTTGTTGGCAGGCATTTGGCTCACCTCAGCAAATCGTACCGAGTACATTGCAGGAAAATGTTATTGGACTTTCACAGTGTCGCTATCAGTCGTCAGCAAACTACCGTAAAGCTATAGCCCCAGAAAGAAAATCAGAATTCTTCCAGCAGCCGTTTCATTACCTCATCGCCACGCACCAGCTCGATCACCTCGTCGCGGTACAGCCCAGTCAGCAGCAGGGCGGCTTCCTCGGCGGGGTAGTTCAGGCGGTCAATAATGGTCTGAATGTCCTGTTCGCCGTTCAGGTGGCGCAAAAACAGATTGGCGCGGATGCTCGCCGGGGGCTGTCTGGCCCCGGAAGTCGGGCGCAGTTTGACGAACAGCAGCCGGAATCCGGCGATGGCGCTGGCTTCCAGCAGGCCCCGGATCAGCAGTTCGCGGGCAGCGGCGTCGGCCTGACGGGGCAGCAACCCACTGAGTTCGGCGGCGCGGTGCAGCGGTCGCCTGCCGTTGAGCCAGCGCAGCAGCTCCCACGCGGCGGGCGAAACGGTCACGGGGCGCGTCTGCGGCGCAAGACGGAACAGCATGTCGTAAGGAATGGGCGTGTCGAGGGCCGGAGTCTCGGCCACCGTTTCCACGTTCAGGCCCGCGTGCGGCCAGGGCAGCCGTTCGGCAGGCTCGAAGGTATACCCGCTCGGCGGCGTGGCCCGCAGATTCGCCAGCCCCATTTCGGCCTGGGCCGTCAGAATGCCCTGAAGCTGCTGGGGCCGCATCAGGCCGCGTTGCACTAGCGTGCGGCCCAGGCGCCCGCCATCGGCCAGAGCGTCCTTGACCTGCGGCTCAGTGAGCAGGCCACGTTCCAGAATGATCTCCCCCAGGGTCAGGTGGCCCTCGACCCCGGCAATCAGGCCGTCTTGCACGAACACCTTGATCCCGGAAGGAGCCGCCAGCAGAGACCCGCTCCAGCGCTCTGCCAGAGGCCGGGCCAGCGCCGTCAGCACATTCGGCGCGGTGAAAGTGACTTTCGCTGCCGGAGCGGTAGCCCTATGAGGGGTAGCAGGCGAGTCGGCAACGGGCGCAGCGGCTGCGTCGGCAGGCACTGCCGGGACAAACGGCTTGGACATTGAAACAGTATGCCCGGCACTTTATGACGTTTTCTTCACAAAACGGCGAAAGCGGCCCCACACCCGACTGGGCCGGGGCCGCCGCGCCAGCAGAGGCTCTAGGACTTGGGAATAAAGATGCCGGATTTGAGGTCGCGCAAATCGACGCCCGTGACTCTGACTAGCACGGCGCGGTTCTGGCCGTCGGAAGCGCTCAGACGATTCACGTCCCCGACAAAAACAAGCGGCTGGCCCTCCGTGAACAGCTTGACGGTGCCGTCCGTGCCAGTAGGGGCAATATCGGCGAAATAGCTCGCTTTGCCATTGGGAGGTTGATGCCGCGCCCGCGTGACCAGCATGACCACCTCACCGGCCTTAAGGCCCGTCTGGACGGTCACGCTCGGCTGGATCGCCGCTCCAGGGCCAAAGTGGTTCACGCCCTGCCAGCTCGATTCCCAGCCTTTTTCCAGGTCCCGTGTGGTCAGGACGCCGATGAGGGTCCCCAGCAGGGACAGATAGAAATTGCTCCCGGCCACCGGCTGCTTTTCAGTGCCCAGCCGCAATTTCAGCGGGCCGAACGACAGCAGGGGGTTGTCGTAGCCCCACACTTTCAGTTCCGGCGTCAGCGCCCGGCGCTCAGTGCCGACGATCAGCATGTTGGCCGACGTGTAGCCCTGGCCGTTGACCCTGAACTGCGGAGACAGCGCGCGCCACTCCCCATTCGGGAAAGTCACTCGTAAATCACCTTCAGCGTTTAACCGGGTTTTGAAGCCTCCAGCCGCGTAAGCCCGCTGAATGTCGCTTAGACCGATGAACGCCCCCTGATTTCTGAAGGTAAAACAGGTCATCCCTTCCCTTCGGCTGACTACCGTGACCAGAGGCGAAGCGGGCACTGCTCTCCGGGTGCAGGTCGGCGGCTGAGGAGTCTCGGAAAGGGCAGGCAGTTCGACGACGGTTTCACGAAGAAAGCCGCCCGCCAGCGCGTACATCCCGGCGCTGACCGCCAGCAGTCCCAGGGTTCCGAAAGCAATCAGTTTAGGCATGTTGTGGACTCCATTCATGGCGGCACTCACGCGCCAGGGTGAGCCGAGGTCAGCCAGCGCCCGCCGCAGCGCGTCCTCCGGGGCGTGTCCCAGCAGAGCGTAACGGTCTACCAGTCCCAGCGCGTGTTCTTCCAGTTCATCGCGGACTTCCTGCGCCTGCTCTGGCCCCAGCCCCAGCGTGGCGCAGTGAAGGTAGTGTTCCAGAGCGGCTTGGGCAGCTGGGGTAGCTAGGGCAGGGTGCATACAGACCTCGGCGGGACAGGGTTACTTGGGCAAAAAGATGCCGGACTTCAGGTTGCCCAGAGGCGTATTGGTCAGCTTAACCAGAAAAACGTCATTGCCGGGTTCAGTGGGCGGCGTGGGGGCAAATTGCGCGTCGTAGGGAAGGTGCAGCTTAACGATGCCCTGCTCATCTACAGTGGCTGTTTCAACCGTCACACCGTTAGATTGAAAGGCCACGCCCGTTGCGGTCGTCTTTGGTTTACTGCTGACCCACTGGTACGCGGCTACCACTTCACCGGGCTTGAGGTCAGTCGGAATGTTACGTAAAGACTTGCTGTCGGGTTCCTGATACTCCAGGCTCCAACGCTGACCCTGCTTGGTAAAGTCGTAAAGGTAGAATCCGGCCCCCTGGCTCAGGGTTTTGTAAACGGCCTGTCCAGGGTTGCCCCCTGCATTTTCCAGCGCCCAGCTTCCCACAGTTCCTACCTGAAATACTGGCTGCTGATTGCCATGTAAGGTGATAGGAATGGGAAAACCGCCCATAGCACCTGAAAATAGGTCCGCTACATCCAGGTAAGTTTCACCGTCCCGCTTGTAGGCCGGGTAAAGCACAGCCACATGCCTGCCGAGGTAAAAGAAGTCCACGGCACCACTTTCGGCGGACTGGTTCGTTTTCATCCCCAGCTTTTCAAAGTTTTTCCTGACTTCAGTCAGGCTCATGTATACGCCTTCAGTAGTTTTACTGTCGTCCTGATAGCAGTTAAGGCCATCACTTTTAAATTTAACCAGCAGGGGCAAGTCAGGTTGTGTAGCATCTGCCTTCACACATTCCATCTTTGGTGCGCTGGTTTGCACGGGAACTTTAACACTTGGGGTCTGTGCAGCAGCATAAAGCCCCGCACTTATCGCTAACATTCCAACTACTCCAAAAGCAATCATTTTAGGCATGTTGTGGACTCCGTTCATGGCGGCACTCACGCGCAGGGGTGGCCCCAGTTCGCGCAGTGCCTGGGCTAAGGCTGCATCCGGAGAGAGGCCCATGAATTCCAGCCTCTCGGCGCGGCACAGCACATGTTCTTCCAGTTCGTTCCAGACTTCTTCCCGTTTGGCAGGCGGCAGCCCCAGCGTGGCGCGGCGCAGGTATCGCTCCAGCGGCGCGGGCGTTTGGTAGGCAGTCATGGTCACAGCTCAGGCTCCGCTCAGGCGCAGTACGGCCCCGCTGAAGGTGCTGAACTCGCGGCGCTTTTCGCCCAGGGTCACGCGGCCCTTATCCGTGATCGCGTAATACTTGCGCGGTTTACCGTTGCGCCCGGCCTCGCCGTACTGCGCGGTCAGCAGCCCGTCCTGTTCCATGCGGTGCAGCGCCGGGTACAGGCTGCCTTCCTTGAAGTCGAAGTAACCGTCGGTGCGGTCTTTCGCCTCCTGAATGATCGCGAAGCCGTACAGCGGTTGCCGCTCCAGAATGGTGAGGACGATCAGTTCAAGGTTGCCGCGCAATAGATCAGGATTCATCTGAACTCCTCTGGGCGTGGGCCTCGTAGCGTCCCGCGTGGTTGCCGCCCCAACATAGCTATGTCTGTCTACATAGTCTGCCTATGTAGTTAATTTGTCAAGCTCAGTCTGCCTATGCTTCTTTGGGCCGCTGGGTGCCAGGTCACAGCCTGTGTTTTAAGCTGAAGCATGACCCGTCCACAACCCGCCGCCATCAGCGAATTTCCCGTCAGAGTTCAGGTGCCGACGCGCTGGGCCGACAACGATATCTACGGGCACGTGAACAACGTGACGTACTACTCGTATTTCGACACGGCGGTCAACCGCTACCTGATCGAACAGGGCGCACTGGACATTCACGGCGGCGCGGTGATCGGGCTGGTCGTCGAAACGGGTTGCCAGTTTTTTGCCCCGGCCGCGTTTCCCGACGTGCTGGAGATCGGCCTGCGGGTCGCGCACCTGG
>JAGLBK010000173.1 GCA_018260275.1 Deinococcus sp. | reverse complement strand
TGGCGCTGGGGCTGCTGGCCTACGGGTGGCGACTGTCTCGTCCCTGAGAGCGGGTCTCAGTTTCCTGAGCCTACTGAGCGCAACTGTTCCATGGCCTCGACCGCCTCGCGCCGGACTTCGCCGTCCATCTTGGCGTAGATCGCCGAGGTTGTGACCGAGGAGTGCCCCAGCAGGTCGGCCACCACATGCAGGTCACGGGTCGCTCGGTACAGGTGGGTGCCTGCCGTGCGCCGCAGCGTGTGCAGCCCCCACATCTCGGGCGGCAGGCCGAGTTCCTGGTAGTACCGCCCCGCGATGTCGCGCCCGCCCTTGGTGGTCAGGCGCCCCCCGAAGTTACGGTGACTGAGCGACACGATCAGAATGTCTCCCTGAAGTTGCCCGGCCGCCTGTAAGGCCGAGCGCGACACCAGCCAGCGCTGGAGCACCGCGGTCAGTTGGCGGCCCAGCGGTACGAGGCGCTGCTTGCCGCCTTTGCCGCGCACCAGCACCTGCCCCAGCCTGAGGTCGAGGTCGCTGCCGAGCAGTCCCACGATCTCGGCGGCCCGCAGGCCCGCGCTGCCGCCGAGGGCCAGGAGAGCGGCGTCGCGGTTGGCCCGGACCGGGTCCCCGGCGTACATGCGGGCCGGAAGTTCCAGCAGTTCGGCATAGCGGTCCACGGCAATAGCCCGTTTTTTGGCGTGGGCGGGCGTGGCCTCGGCGGGCGGGCGCACGCTGGCCGACGGGTCGCTGGCCAGGACTCCGGCCCAGACCAGTGCTTTCATCAGGTTGCGGACTCCGTACAGGTGCCGTTTGACGCTGGACGCCGAGAGGCCCGCCGCGTGCAGGTGCAGCAGCCACAGCTCGAAGTCCTCGGCGGTCAGCTGGTTCAGGGCGTGAGTGGGAGATTCGGGCGGCCCGGTAAAAGCCAGGAACTTGCGGACCGATTCGCCGTAATGCTCCAGCGTCAGCGGGCTGATGCGTGCGCCCCGGCTGGATTTGAGGCGCATGTAGGTGAATAAGAGGTCGCTCAGGACTTCGGCGTTCTGCTCGTGGGCCGCGCGTAAGCCCTCGCGTCTGCGGTTGGCGGCGTTCGACCACTTCGACGCGAGGACCAGGGCCTGTCCGGTCATAGTGCCATTAGATAATTCCATCTTAGGTTTCATAATTTCACTTATAGCACCTAAAAGCTGGAAGAGACCGAAAATGGGACGAGTCATCCCATCTCCCGCCACACCTGTCAGGTCGCCAGATCTTCTTCATCGGCACGGGTCAGAAAGCGGATGGCTCCGGGCAAAATGCGTGCTTTAAACGGGGTCGTCTCGACATGAAGTTCGCCGTCGTACTGTAGCGGGAACGGTTCTATAGCATCCACCTCGACCTCTCTGGCTTCGATAGTTTCGAGGTTGCTGCTGAATAGTGGGTCTCCCAGGTTCAACTTGGCCCGCACCGAGTCGATCAGGTTAGGCACCAGGCGCAGAATGTTTCCGGCGCGTAGCAGCAGCACCGTGAAGCGGCCATCGTTGGGGCTGATATCGCTGGTGATCGGCAGCCGGTAATTCGCCATGCCGAAATTGGCGACCATGACCCCGATGCCCTCGAATTCGCGCGGGACCCCGTCGATGACCAGCTTGAAGGTGGTTTTTTTCGGGCTGATCTGTTTCATGGCGCTCATGACATAAGCCAGCGCACCAAACTTGTCTTTCAGGTCCTCGCTGTCGCGGATCATCGCGGCGTCAGCTCCGGCTCCGGCCAGAATACAGAAGCCGTTTTTCTCCCCCTTCACCTCGACTTCACCGATATCGACACGGCTGGTCTTGCCCTGCTCGATGACCGCGACCAGCTCCTGCGGCGTCCTGGGCAGGTTCAGGTTCTGCGCGATCAGGTTAGCGGTGCCTGCCGGATAAGCCAGCAGTGGAATGTTCTTGTAGCGAATGGCGTAGGCGACGCTGCTGACCGTCCCGTCGCCACCGGCAGCGACGACCAGATCGAAGTCTTCTACATCGGAGGTATAGCTGGTCATCTCGGTGTCCGGCTGCAATTCGCGCTGCACTACCGTATAGTGGGCCGCTTCTAGCAGCGTGACGAACTCGGGCAGGCCGCTGTCTCCCTGGCCGCTTTTCGGATTGGCGACCAGCAAAATACGTCGTGTGGAACGTCCGGTGCGTGGGGTCTGGTTCGACTCGGTGGTGGGGGGGGCTGGGGGGGGCGTTTGACCGATCATTCTCTGGTTATTAGACTGCTTTCACGGAGGCTTCACTATGTTACGTTTCTTTCTCGCTTCTTTACTGTTCCTGGGAGTGGTCACTTCCTGTAGCCCACGCACTCAGACCACGTCCGGCGTTGCCATTACCTACGCCCCGGTGCTGGTCAAACTGTCTGAGTCGGCCGCGCGCGGCGGGACCGTGACCATTCAGGGCCGCTACCTCGGCAGCGCCGGAGCAGGACGCATCTGGCTGGGCGCCGACGCCGACGGCAAAGGCGGCTACGCCATTCCCGGCAGCGCCGCCGTATCGTGGACCGATACCCAGATCGTGCTGACCGTGCCGCAGGACGCCCCTATCGGTGGTTCCTGGCTGTTCGTCGAGGTCGGCGGCGTCAAGTCCTCGAACGGGCTGCCGTTCAGCGTCAAGGCGAACTAAGCCTAAAGCCACTCTCTGCGTAGGGGGCCGCTTCCAGTCGGGGGCGGCCTCTTCCCTATTCCTTATTGCTGTCCGGTTCGGGTGCATCCCATCATGCTGGGATAACCGGGCTTAACGCCTCTCTCGGGAAGCAGAAAAACTTGTCTGTGACGTGCTTTCTTAGCCCTCTCCACTCGTGGGACTCGTAGAGCCGCTTGCGGAGAGGGAAGGAGCCGCGAAGCGGCGGAAGGGTGACTGGTACAGCTCGCAGAGAGGGGGCGTGTGACCAGCACAGTAAAAACGACATCCCTTGCCATCTATCCCATTTTGGTGAGATACACCCGTCCGGTTCTAGTTTGTCCTGTTCTGGCTGACATTCGTACTAGACTCGGAGACATTATGGCGATTCAGCGCCCCAAGGGCACTCAGGACCACCTGCCGGATGGCAGCCCGAAACTCAGTACAGACATCAGGGCGTCGGCCTTTCGCCACGTGACCGAAACGGCGCAGCGCGTGCTGGAGCGGGCCGGGGCGCAGTTTATCAGCACGCCCCTCTTTGAGGAAGCCGACCTCGTCAAGCGCGGCGTGGGCGGCAGCACCGATATTGTCCGCAAGGAGATGTTCACGGTCTATTACTTCGGGGACCACGGCGGCTTTATCCTGCGCCCCGAGGGCACGGCGGGCATCGTGCGGGCGTACCTGCAAAATGGCCTGAAACAGTTGCCTGCTCCCCTGAAGCTCTGGACCCACGGGCCGATGTTCCGCGCCGAGAACGTGCAAAAAGGCCGCCTGCGTCAGTTTCATCAGGTCGATTATGAGGTGCTGGGCAGCGCCGACGCCCTCGTGGACGCCGAAGCGGTGGCGCTGATGGTCGACGTGGTACGTGAACTGGGACTGAAAAATGTACGGGTCAAGCTCGGTTCGATTGGTGATCCGGATGACCGTGAGACGTACAACACGTACCTGCGCGACCTGTTTAGCCCGCATCTGGAGCGCCTTTCGGACGACAGCAAGGACCGCCTTACCCGCAACCCGATGCGCATTCTGGACAGCAAGAGTGCCGAGGATCAGCACCTGCTGACCGAGCTGAAGGTGCGGCCCATGTTGGATTTTCTGGGTCCGGAGGCGGCGGCCCATTTCGGGCAGCTGCAGGGGTATCTGAAGGACTGGAATATCGAATTCGACGTGGACCCCAGCATCGTGCGCGGATTGGACTATTACCGCCGCACGGCGTGGGAACTGCATCACGAAGGCGTGGGCGCCAAGTCAGCCCTGGGCGGCGGTGGACGCTACGACGGGCTGAGCGAGCAACTGGGCGGACCGGTGGTGCCGGGCATCGGCTGGGCTTTCGGCATCGAGCGGCTGCTGCTGGCGCTGGAAGCTGAGGGGGTCAGTCTGCCAGCGCCCAGAGGACCGCTGCTGTACCTGGCGGCTCTGGACGAAGAAAATGTGCCCTACGCCGCGACACTGGCCCGAAAAGCCCAGGCGTTCATCCGCGCCGAGTTTGCTTACCGCGCCATGAAACCGGGCAGCGCTTTTAAGGATGCCGAGCGCCGCGGGGCAGTGTGGGCCGGGTTGATCGGCTCGGAAGAAGCCGCGAATGGCACACTGAGCCTGAAGAATATGCAGAGTGGGGAGCAGAAAGTAGTGCGGGTCGAGGAGCTGAGAGAGCTGCAGTGAACTCAGGATGGTAGCAGGCGGCTTGTCCTCTGCCACAATTGAAACCCCTGAACGCTGAAGACTTTCAGACCGTGACTCAGACAGGCGGCATAATGCACCCTGATGAAACGCACCGCCCTGATTGGCAACCTCAATACCGAACATGAAAACCAGACTGTGACTTTGCAAGGCTGGGTCAACCGCCGCCGCGATCTGGGTGGCCTGATTTTTCTGGAACTGCGCGACCGCTCCGGCATTCTTCAGGTGCAGGTCGAGCCGGATAGTCCCGCTTTCGCCGAGGCCGACAAGCTCCGCGCTGAATACGTGGCCGAGATTGAAGGCCAGTTTCAACTGCGCCCCGAGAACCAACGCAAGGGCGGCCTGGCCGATTATGAAGTGATTGCCAGCCGCGTCAAGGTGCTCAATACGGCCAAAACGCCCCCCTTCGAGCTGGACAAGGGCGCGGAGGTGGCCGAGGATATCCGTCTCAAGTACCGCTACTTGGACCTGCGCCGCCCAGAAATGCAAAGGGCGCTGATGCTGCGTTCCAGGGCGGTGGCGGCCATCACCGAGTTCCTCGACACCGAGGGCTTCATTCAGGTCGAGACGCCGATGCTGACCAAGTCCACGCCCGAAGGCGCACGTGACTTCCTGGTGCCCTCGCGCCTGAATCCCGGCGAGTTCTACGCGCTGCCGCAAAGCCCACAGCTGTTCAAGCAACTGCTGATGATCGCGGGCTATGACCGCTACTACCAGCTGGCCCGCTGTTTCCGTGACGAGGACCTCCGCGCGGATCGCCAGCCCGATTTTACGCAGCTGGACATGGAAATGAGCTTTGTCGAGCAGGACGACGTGCTGGAAGTTCAGGAACGTCTGATAGCGCACGTCTTCAAAAAAGTGCTGAACGTGGACCTGCCTCTCCCCTTTCCCCGCATGAGCTACTTCAGCGCGATGGACCGCTACGGCTCCGACAAGCCTGACCTGCGCTTCGATTCGGCTTTCGTGGACGTGACCGAGCTGTTCAGGGGCGGCGAATTCAAAGCGTTCGCTTCAGCGCAGGCGGTCAAGGTGCTGGTGGCACCGGAGTTGACCCGCAAACAGATCGATGAACTCGAACGTATCGCCAAGCAAAACGGCGCGGGTGGTCTGGCCTGGCTCAAGCATGACGGCGAGGGCTTTAGCGGCGGCATCAGCAAGTTTGTCGGCTCCGTAGCGGCGCAACTACTTGAGCAGACGGGCGTGCCCC
>JAGLBK010000172.1 GCA_018260275.1 Deinococcus sp. | reverse complement strand
TTGCTGGCGGGCCTGGCCTCGGCGGGATTGTCACACGGGGCAGGCGGCGCGGCGGCGCAGGCCCTCGGCGGGCAATTGACCCTGACGCCCACGACCTTTCTGGCCCTGCTGCTGATGGTGCTGAGCGCCGCGCTGCTCATCAGCGGCGTGCTCATCGCGCTGAGCATCTACGCCCGCAGCTACAAGGAGGCCCAGACCTACGTGACCCCGCTGAGCCTGCTGATTGTTTTTCCGGCGGTGGCACTGCAATTCGCGGATTTCCTGAAGCTGAGCGACGCCGTGTACCTCACGCCGCTATTCGGCAGCATGATCGGCATTCTGGATACGGTCAAAGGCTCGATTACCGTGGGGCACACGCTGAGCGCGGTGGCAGGCAACCTGCTCGGGGCGCTGCTGTGCGGCTGGCTGGCGCTGAAAAGCTTCGGGCGCGAGGAAGTCATTTTCAGGAATTGATACGGGATTCTGACAGATTCCGATTGATTCGGAACTGCACCGAATCAAACCGAGCGGATGCGGTCAGGCCCCATACGGGTGCTGTTCTGACCAAGACAGCGAGTAGGAAAAGATACGGGTTCTTTAGCTCCTCCGTAAGCAGCTTTACAAGTCTCCCCTCGCGGGCTGAGTGATACCGAAAAGTCTTGCACCTTGTCGAAATAAGCGAGTTTTGCAAATGTACCGCCCGATGAATGCGAGGTTCCTAGCTCCTCCACCCCTGCGGGGACTCGTGAGAGCTGCTTGCAGAGGCTGGGCAGAGTGCGTTTCAGCAGGAAAATTCCGATTCTGGAAGCTATGAAGCCGCCCGCAGCATTGACCACACGGACAAACCACAAACCTCGCCGCAAAAGTGGCCGCCCCCAGCAGGAAGCGGCCACTCGGGTTTCATCCCGCTCAGCTGGGCTTAGTTTCGTCCGGCACGACCACATGCTGGCTGTCCAGCGCCGCCCTGCCCGTTTCGTCGGGGCGGACCGCCAGCGGGTCGATGGTAGGAGCGTCCTTGCTTACGCTGTCGAGCAGAATATCTAGCACGTTGCCCTGCTGAGCGGCACTGATGGCCTTGTTGGTCACGATTTCGCCGATGTTCAGGATGATGCTGTCGTCGGGCGCAAGAATCACGCGGGTCACGGGGCGGCCCAGCGCGTCGCGCACCCGCTGCTCACGGTCGGCCTGATCGCGGCTGTTCAGGGCAGCTTCGGTTTCCTCGCGCTTGTCGTGCAGCCAGCTCTTGGCCTTGTTGAGCAGGTTGGTCGCCCCCTCGGCCACGCTCGCCACCGCTGCGCTGGCCCCGGCGGTCACTTCGGCCACCTTATCGCCCGCATGATCGGACGGCTGACCCACGGTAGCGTCGATCAGTTCCTGCTGCATTCCCAGGTTCTCGGCGCGGGCGACCAGATCGGTGGTCACGATCTGCCCCTGCACGGCCAGCAGACTGCCGCCGGGCGCACGCACATCGTGTTTCACGCGGTTGCCCAGGGTGTCCTGCACGGTCAATGGGGTGCTGTGGGGGGCCGTGTCTGCCGCCGGAGTCACCGCCGTAACGACTGTTCCCGCCGTGGCCGCAGCGGTCAGGGCGGCCAATTGCCCAGTCTGCTCGGCACGGTTCGCGTGATGGGCACTGATGGTTATCCCTTTAGCCACAATGACCTCGCCGCTGTCCGACACGACGTTATGGCCCGCGATCTTGCCGATCACGTAAGCCTTCTGGCGGTCGGCGGCGGCGTCCTTGACATCGTCGTAGCTGTCCTGCACCCGTGCTTTGGCGCTGTCCAGCGCGTCGGCAAGGCTGCCCCCCGTTGCGGCCGCCGAGAGCGCGGTCAGCTTGCCTGCTTTCTCGGCAGCGTCGGCCTGGGCCTGGGTAATCACGTCGCCCTTATGCACAATCGGCATACCGTTGTCCAGCACGATGTCTGCGCCCGCCGTCTTGCCGATCACAAAGTCCTTCTGGCGCTCTTTGGCCGCGCTGGCTGCGTCCTCGTAAGCGCCCCTGACCACCTCGCTGGCCTGAGCCGCCGCGCCAGTGACCACCCCGCCCGTGGCCGCAGCCGACAGCGCGGGTAATTTGCCGTGCCGCTCGGCGACTTCGGCATGCAGCGGGGTAATGGTTTCGCCCTTTTTGATAATAACGGTGCCATCCTCGGCGACCAGATCGGTGTTGCTGGTCTTGCCGACCACGTACTCCTGCTGGCGGTCGTTAACGGCTTCGCGGGCGGTGTCCACCGCGCCCTTAACGCTGTCGCTGGCGTTCTGAACGGTTCCGGAAACGGCGTCGCCCACCGACTTGATCGCGCCCCTGATGCCGCCGGGGTTTTCCTTCATGGCGGCGGCCACGGCCAGCGGCACGATGGCGGCGTCGGCCCCGATCTGCACGTCGCTGGGCGCGGGCACGAAGGCGCGTCCGCTGCTCATGTCGGCAAAGAGGCCCCCCGTGGCTTCGTACCCGACCACGGCCCCGCTGTGCTCGTCGAAGTAAACGTCGGCGATGCGGCCCAGGTTCTGCCCGTCGGTGGTCAGCAGGGTCATGCCGATCAGGGTGGTCTTGCTTTCAAGGGCGTCGGCCAGGCGGGCGTCGTCGCGGCTGGTGGTCACGTCCTCGGGGCTGCCGATCATCACGGCGTGTTCCCCGATGCTGCGAATGCGCTCAAACGGAATGGCCTTGGCCGAGCGGAACCAGCCGCCCTCCTCGACCAGCAGCGCCAGCACCCGGTTGGCCTGATGGTCGAAGACCACGTCATGTACGGTTTCGACCTTTTCGCCGGTACTGAGGGCCACGATGTTACGTCCGATAATTTCTTTGCCTTTAATCATATGGTCACGTCCTTATGCTGGTTAAGTTGTCCTGATGCGTCAGTGTACGGTCAAGCTGCCGGGAAACAGAGCGGCGCCGACAGGTCGGTCGTGCGGTCAGGGCAGTGGGTTGAGGGTCTTCATGTTCTGCGACTTCCGCCCCGCAGTCTAGAGAGCGCCGGGCGGTCATTGAACTTCGGGCGGCCTTGACTGAACCTTTGCCAAGTCTTCAGGTGCCCGGAGCGCTAGCCTCTGAACCGATGACTTCCACTTCCCTGCCCCACCTGCGGGCCGACTCCCCTGGCGCGGCCCTGAGCACCGGCGAGCGCCGCCTGTCTGACCTGCCGCTGACCGTGCTGGTCGGCGTCACCGGCGTGGGCAAAAGCACCGCGCTCTCGGCACTGGCCGGGCAAACAGGCCGCGTCCTGCCCGACCGCCGCGAAATCACCGACGCCGTGATGATCCTGCCGCTGGCCGGAACGCCCGTGGCCGACCGCGAGGAACGCTTTCGCCTGACCGCGCAGTACCGCACCGGACACCCCGGCGGTATGGCGCAGGCGCTCGGCTCACTGGTGGCCGACACGGCCCACTGGGGCCAAACCCTGGTGTTCGACGGTCTGCGCGGCCTCGACGAAGTGCGGTACGCCGCCGAAAGTTACCCCAGCTGGCGCTTCGTGGCGCTGGGCGCCCCCGACAGCGTGCGGGTCGGGCGGCTGCTGGGCCGGGGCGACACCTTCGACCAGATTGCAGGCGACCAGATTGGAGGTGATCAGGTGTCGCGCTCGAATTCGGATGACCTGAAAACGGCATTGCTGGACATCAAAGGGGTGCAGGACGTGTTTTCTGAAACCGAGCTGAACCAGTTGGCCGCATTGACCGCCCAGGGCCACACGCCGCAGGACATCGCCGCGAAGGTCAAAATCGTGGTCAGTGAGCGCCGCAATTACGACCCGCACGCCGCCGAGGCTTACCTGCGTACCCTGCCGCCAGAGCGGGCGCTGATTCTGGACACGGTGGCCCTGAACCCTGAACAGGTGGCCGCCGCCGTGCGGGAGTGGGCCGGGGAGGCAAAGGCATGAGCGCCGTCACAGACCACAGCATCAGGTCGGTCGAGGGCGTCGCCTACCGCCTGCCGCTGACCTCGGCGCTGGCCTGGGGCGCACATTCAGCCCTCAGCGCCGCCGAGCACGTGCTGGTGCGCGTGACCCTGACAGACGGCACGGTGGGCGAGGCCGAGGCCACCCCGCGCCCCACCATCTACGGCGAGACGACAGGCAGTGTGCTGGCGATCCTGGCGCACCTCGCCCCCGGCCTGACCGGGCTGGACATCACCGACGAGGAGGGCCTCGAACGCGTTCGCAACAGCGTGACCAACAATCACACCGCGCGGGGAGCACTCGACATGGCGCTGTGGGACGCCCGTGCCAGAGCAGGCGGCCAGAGTCTGTTCGACACGCTGCTGGGGCCGAACACCCGCGTGCGCCCCAGTTTCATTCTGGGCATCGCGCCGCCCGCCGAGATGCTGGCCGAAGCCGGGCGCGTGGTGGCGGCGGGCGTGCGCTGCCTGAAGGTGAAGGTGGGCCGCAACCACACCCGCGACCTAGCCCTCATTCAGGAACTGCGCCAGACCTTCGGCCCGGACGTGCTGCTGTATGCCGACAGCAACGAAACCCTCTCGCCCGAACTGGCCCCCGGAATTCTGGCCGCCATGCGCGAAGCGGGCCTGATGTATGTCGAGGAACCGCTGCCCGCCCGCGACCTGCGTGCCCGCGCCAAGCTGCATAGTCAAGGGGTGCTCCCCATCGTGGCCGACGACAGCTGCTTTACGCCCGCCGACCTGGAGCGCGAACTAGATTTCGACACGTTCGACGTACTGAACGTCAAAACGGCCCGCAACGGCTTTACCGACGGCCTCCAGATGCTGCGCCGCGCCGCCACCCACGGCAAACGCGGCATGGTCGGCAGTCAGGCCAGCACCGGCCTGGGCACCCTGCACGCCGCCCTGCTGTCCACCCAGGCCGAAGTGACCGAGCCGTGCGAGCTGAGCTTCGTCCTGAAACTGCAAGACGACCTGCTCAACCTGCCGATCGAATTCAAGGACGGCTGGCTCGACGTCGGCAGCCTGCGCGGGCACCGGGTAGACCCTGAAAAGCTCCGGCATTACGCCATCGGCTGAGCACACCGCCCAGAGGAGCAGCGCTCAGGCTTGTAACGTTTCTGAAATGGGGATTAAGTAAAAATAAAGGCATGGATCAGGACGCACTGGCAACCCTATTACTTCCCCTGCTCTTCGCAGTCGCGGGCGGCATCTACGGCTTTCAGAAATTCCCCGAGCGCCGCCCAGCGCTGCTGCTCAACCTGATTTCGTTTCAGCTGCTCGGCGCGGTCATGTTCCGTGAGCACCCCGCCCTGGGCCTGATGACGCTCATGAGCCTGTACTCGCTGGTCGTCGCCTGCCTGCTGGTCTTTCATCTGCAACACCCCCTCAGCCCGCCCGCACCCGTGAAGGTCGAGCGCCGCTGAGGACCAATGCCCGGGGGCCAATCCGTGAGTGTCAGCGGCCCCAGGCAACACTAAGAGCCGCGCCATGAAACACTGGCCGCCATGAGCTTCCCCTTGCATTCCTTTGACCACTTGCTGGAGCAGGGGGATGTTTTGCAGCTACGCCAGTTGTTTGCAGAATTGACCGCGCAGGAGCAGGAACGGGCGGTGGGGCTGGCCCTGGCCCTCGGGCGGCCCACGCTGGCGCTGGAGTGGAGCCGTG
>JAGLBK010000171.1 GCA_018260275.1 Deinococcus sp. | reverse complement strand
TCAGTGCCCCCAGGTCACGGGCCAGGCGGTCGGCCACGGCCACGCTGCGGTGCTGCCCCCCCGTGCAGCCCACCGCCACCGTGTACCCGTGCCGCCCGGTGCCGCGTGCCCGCTGCGCCGAGAGTTCGACGAACTGCCGCACCTCTGCGTAGAACTCTTCCGATTCGGGGCTGCCGAACACGTAGTTTGCCACTGCCGGGTTCAGGCCGTTTTCCTCGCGCAGGGCCGGGTCGTAAAACGGGTTGGGCAGCGAACGCACATCTACCACCAGATCGGCGTCGCGGGGCGGGGCGTGCTTGAAGCCGAAACTGACCAGCCGCAGCATGAAATCGTGTTCCAGCCGGAACATTTGCAGCACGCGCTCGGACAGTTCCTTGGCGCTGGTCCCGGTCGTGTCGATCACGCTGTCGGCCAGGGCACGGATCGGGGAGAGCAGTTCGCGCTCCTTGGCAAAGTCCACCATCAGGTTCTCGCCCAGCGGGTGCTCACGCCGCGAGAGGTTGTAGCGCCCCAGCAGCACCTGCGCGTCGGCCTCCAGAAACAGCACGAACAGTTCTTCCCGTTTGCGCTTGAGCCGGATATAACTGGACTCCAGCGCGGGCAAAAATTCGCGCGTGCGGGCGTCGGTGCTGACTGCCACGCGCGGCAGGCCCTGCGCCTCGGCCAGATCATGCATTGACCCCCACAGCTCGGGCGGCAGGTTGTCGGTGATAAAAAATCCGGCGTCTTCCAGGGTACGCAGCACGGTGCTCTTGCCACTCCCGGAAAGGCCCGAAACGATGACGAACGGCATACGCACAGTCTAGAGCAGCGGTCAGGAGAAGGGGCGGCGCGACTGCTTTTCTGCTTTTTGCGGCCAGCGCGTGCGCCTTTTATGGCCGTCGTTTACGTAAAAACAGTTGGTGTGGAATCCCCTCCTAGCCTCGTCAAGCAGCTCTAGCGAGTTCTCCGGAAGGGAATAGGTGATGCTGAAATCTTACTTATAAATCGGATTTCGCGCACTGGGACGCACTGTGCGTTACCCCCTCCCAGCCTCTGCAAGCAGCTCTAACGAGTCCTCCGCAAGCGGGGAGGGGCTAAAAACTCTGTACGTGTCAGGCGCTGAGTCTGTCAAATTTGCCCTATTTCGAGTCATGGGAGACTTTTCGTTATCAGCCAGATCGCCACAGGAGAGCCTCAAACGAGGAGCTGCATGAGCCTCCCCTGTGCCTCCCAGCTCATCACGTTAACGCCGAAAGCGACGAGGGTCGTCGTGCCCGCAGGGCGCGGGCCTGGGAATCGTACCCGGACAGTTCGTGCTGATAGTCCTATCGATCTCACCATCCACGTTTGCCCGCCCGAATCAAGCGGCGGCCACCTCCTGAGCGGACTTGCAAAGCCCCGCAGGAGAGCGCTTGCCCCCCGCCCCCAGACCGCAAAAAGCCCCAGCATTCGCCAGGGCCTCACGCTCTCCGGGTACGTCAGCGAACCTTTGTCCCACTGGGCAAATCCAGCCCGGTGCCGACCAGATCGAGGTTCCCCTCGGCGTCCTCGGCGGCCAGAATCATGCCCTGCGACTCGATCCCGCGCAGCTTGGCGGGCCTCAGGTTGGCGACCAGCACCACCTTGCGGCCCACCAGGTCGGCAGGCTCGTACCATTTGCGAATCCCGCTGACCACCGTGCGCGTCTCGTCGCCCAGTTTGACGGTCAGCTTAAGCAGCTTGTCGGCCTTCTCGACGGCTTCGCACGCCACCACTTCGGCAATCCGCAGGTCTATGCGGGCAAAGTCGTCGATGGAAATCAGGCCGTCGTCTGCGGCAGGCCGGGCGGCCTCAGCCTTGGGCGTCGCCACCGCTTCAGCCGCTCTGGGAGCAGGGGCGGCCACGGCTTTTTTCTCTTTTCTGGCGGGGACTTCGGTCACTTCTCCTGGCTTCGGCTCGGGCTTGGGAAATAAGATCGCGCCGCCCTGCACCTTCGTTCCGGCGGGCAGCAGGCCCCAGGCCCCTTCCAGACGGTAGGTCTGTGACCCCAGGCCCAGCTGGGCGCGGAGTTCCTTCGCCTTGCTGGGAATCACGGCTTCGAGCGCCACGCTCGCCACGCGCAGACCCTCGGCGGCGGTGTACAGCACGGTGTCCAGACGCTTCTGAGTCTCGTCCGACTTCGCCAGATTCCACGGCGCACTTTCGGCAATGTAGCGGTTGAGGTCGCGCACGAATTCCATCGCGGCGTCGATCGCCATGTTGATCTTGAGGTCGTCCACCAGCCCCAGCACCTTGCCGGGCAGGGCGCGGGCGGCCTTCTCGATCTCGTGTTCGCGCTCAGTTTTGTCGCTGGCAGCGGGCACCACGCCGCCGCGGTACTTGTCGATCATGCTGATGGTGCGCGAGAGCAGGTTGCCCAGATCGTTGGCAAGGTCGCTGTTCAGGCGGGCGTTCAGGATGCCCTCACCAAAGGGGCTGTCGGCGCTGAGGCTCGCTTCACGCAGCAGCGCGTAGCGGATGGCGTCGATAGGATGATCCTTGACCAGTTGCTCGGGGTCGATGGCGTTGCCCAGCGATTTGCCCATCTTGCGCCCGTCCTCGGCCAGGATGTGACTGTGCACCACCAGGCGGCGGTAGACGGGCAGCCCGGCGGCCCTGAGCATGGTCGGCCAGAACACGGCGTGCGGCTTGAGGATGTCCTTGCCGATCACGTGCCACGCCTTGCCGCTCACGTCGGCGCTGCGGCCCTTTCTGACCAGCGGCGTGAGGTAACTGAGCAGCGCGTCGAACCACACGTAAGTCACGTGGTCGGCGTCCCAGGGCAGTTCGATGCCCCACGGCACCCGGTTTTTCGGGCGGCTGATGCTGAGGTCGCCGATCGGTTCCTTGAGCATTTCCAGCACCTCGTTGCGGTATCCGGCGGGCTGAATCAGCTCGGGGTGCTGCTCCAAGTACTCCAGCAGCCAGGACTGGTACTTTTCCATCTTGAAAAAGTAGTTGGCTTCCCGGCGCAGCTCGGGGGCGTCCTTGTCGCCGGGGTAGCGGCGCACGCCGTCACTCCCCTCGACCAGTTCCTTGTCGGTCACGTAGCGCTCTGCGCCGACCGAGTACAGTCCCTCGTATTCGGCAAAGTAGATGTCGCCCGCGGCATAGACCTTTTGCAGCACGTCCTGCACGAACTTCTTGTGGCGCTGGTCGGTGGTGCGGATAAATTCGTCGTAGCTGATGCCCAGGCGTTTCCAGAGGCCCTGGAAGGCGCGGTTGCTCAGGTCGTCGACCAGTTCCTGGGGCGTCACGCCTTCCTTGGCGGCGGCCTTGCTAATTTTCTCGCCGTGCTCGTCGGTGCCCATCACGAACACCACGTCGCGCCCGGCGAGGCGCTGGTAGCGGGCCAGGGCGTCGGCCAGGATCTTCTCGTACACGTGGCCGATGTGCGGGCTGCCGTTGGCGTAATCGATCGCGGCGGTCAGAAAAAACTCGTTGTCTTGTGGCATATCTCGTGCTCCCTTTCCGCCGCAGGCTCTAATGGGGGGCCGGGCGGACAAACTCCCTCAGAATACGGGAAAAAAGGGAGCCGGACGCCCTACGCCAGAAGACTTATTTTTGACCTTATGGCCGCCATGTTACTTTGGTCCATGAGCAAAATAAACCCTGTCCTCACCGGAGAAAAAGTCATTCTGGCCCGCCTGCGCCGCGAGGACATTCCCGAGCTGGCCCACCACTTTGCCAACCTGGAACTGACTGCGTATCTGGGCGCAGTCGGCGGTGCGTACAGCCTGGAGGACGAGGAAGCCTACTTTGAAGGCGCGCCTGATAGTGGAATACGGGATGTTTTTCCTCGGCCTGCACAACATTATGCTGAACGTGTTTGCCTACAACACACGCGGAATGGCCGCCTATCAGAAGGTCGGCTTCCGCGAAATCGGGCGCAGGCGCGGCGCGATTCGGCTGGGTCAGGAGCGTTTTGACGTGGTGCTGATGGACATTACCGCTGCCGACGTGGACACCTCGCGGATGCGGGCGCTGGTGCGGCTGCTGCCTGCCCCTTTGGAGTGACGCCGGGGGACGGGGGGGTCGTGGGGGCAGCAAAGCGCCGGGGGGTGGGTGCATCAGGGATATGGCTTATCAACGGTTCGGACAGTTTTAAGATCCTGTTCTGCAAAGTGCAGCCAGCACGAAGTTTTTAGTTCCTCCCCACCTGCGGGGGACTGGTACAGCTCGCACCGCGAGAGGCTGGGACTCGCAGAGCGCGAAGCGAGGGGGTAACGCAGATTGCGTACCAGACAACTTATTTCAGATTTCCTCCACCTTGAGCTATGAAAGTGTCTGAACCATTGATAAACACGCTTTCAGACAGATTCCGAACATTAAGTGGGCAACTCAGTTCTGTTCTGGGTTGTTCAAGAAACAAACCAAACCCGTATCAGAAGCCTCCGTGCGGTTCAAACAGACCGTCAGGAACGCTCACCACTTCCTCGACCCCGTCTGGTCCCAGCCGGGCGATAAATCCGGCGTCGCTAAAATAGGCCATGCCGCTGTCCATATCCAGGCAGCGGCCCCCGGCATAAGCAATCGGCGCGGTGGTCGGGGCATCGATGTTCTGTTCATTCTCGGCCAGCAGCAGGTGAACCGGGGTGTGGCCGTGAACGATCCGGCTGCCGCCCACGGTTTGAAGCAGCCTGCTGGCAACAGCCTCGCCCTGCACACCCGCGTAGTTCAGGCGGTCTACAAAAGCGTTGGCAAACGCTCCCCATTCGCCCGGCTCGGTGCTACCCAGCAACTGGCGCGTTCTGGCATTGATCTCGTCCACGGTTCGCCCCAGGTCCAGATAAAACAGCGAATCGGCATGCACCAGAAGCCACTCACCGGCGCGGGCCATCGCCGGACGGGCCGACAGCCAGGTGATATCCGTCCCTTCAAGGCGCTCCAGGTCGTGGCGCTGCCCGCCGTTGCCCGCCCAGTACTCGTAGAAGCCTATGCGGTCGGTCGGGTCGATCCGGTGAAAGCGGCTGGCGGCCAGGAACATGACCTCATGGTTGCCGACCAGCGCCGTCACCTGGCCCCCGGCACGCTCGGCCTCGTTTTCCAGCCGCTGCACCAGCCGGATGACCCCGATTCCGTCCGGGCCACGGTCCAGGTAGTCCCCCAGAAAGACTAGGTGGGCCTGCTGGCCGGTCCAGTGGCCCTCACGGTCAATCAGCCCCGCCACCATCAGCAGGGCGTGCAGCTTGTCATGTGCGCCGTGAACGTCACCGACCACCCACAACGCGCTCAAGTGGTCCCCACCGGACGACTCAGGAGACAGGAGGACCAAAGGTCGTCACCAGGACAGCAGAACTGAAACACGCCTAGTAGTTTAAGCGCCGCACCTGACAGATTTGTTGTGTGATCGGGAAAGTGTCATGGGGAAGTGGCCGCGGAGCTTTATCTCAGGCATTCTGGTCTTCTTCCGCAAGCGCACCAGCAGAAGCCATGCCGCTGTTTTCAGCGTCCTGCACACCTTCCGGCGTACTCGGTGGCAAGGTGCGCCAGGTCGTCATGCGCTCGGTGATGTCCTGCTGTATGCGGCGCACGTTGCCTTCAAGGTTTGCGCGGGTCGCGTCGAGTTCATGGCGCAGGCGCATGATTTCCTCGACCCCGGCCAGATTCACACCGAGTTCCTGGGTCAGGCGGCGAATCTCGCGCAGGTGCTCTATGTCGCGCTCACTGTAAAGCCGCGTT
>JAGLBK010000170.1 GCA_018260275.1 Deinococcus sp. | reverse complement strand
GGGACGCAGCACGCTCATGCCCGTGCACCTGTGGCTGGCGCTCCCACGGTTGGCGCTTCCGGCAGGCCGATCACGGCCCACATCCGCCCCGTTTTGCCACCGTCACGCCGGAACGAGTAGAAGTCGGCCTCGGTGCTGCACCGCCCCGACACCCAGATGTCCGCCACCCCGGCCTCTTGCAGCACGGCGCGGTTGGCCCCGGCCAGATCGAGGTGAACACGGCCACTGACGTTCAGCACGAACTCGCCCAGACCCGCCTGCGTGAACTGCGCCGCCACATCGGGGCCGACCTCGTAACGCTCGCCGCAGATGCCAGGGCCGACAGCGGCGTGAATCCGTTCGGGTCTCGCTCCCAGCCGGGTCATCGCCTGCACTGTTTTTTCGGCGATGCGGCCCAGGGTGCCCTTCCAGCCCGCGTGCGCCGCACCGATCACGCCCGCTTCCGGGTCGGCCAGCAGCAGCGGGTAGCAGTCGGCGGTCCCGACGGCGAGCAGTACGCCCGGCGTGGCCGTCACCAGGGCGTCGCCCGTCCAGTGGCCGGGCTGTTCGGCCAGGGTGACGTCGGTGCCGTGTACCTGGGTCAGGCGGGCCACCTGCCCGGCGCGGAAGCCCAGTGCCCCGGCCAGTTGCTCGCGGTTACGGGCCACCGCTGCCGGGTCGTCCTCGCGGTCGTCCAGATTCAGGCCCGCGTAGGCTCCCGCCGAAAAACCGCCCACGCGGGTCGAAAAGGCGTGGGGCAGGGTCAGGTTGGGCGCGTGCAGCAGGGCGAGGTTGGCGGTGGTCATGGGGCTAGTTATACGGCTTTGGGTACGGGTGCAGCTCAGTTTTCATGATAGTCAGAACTATTGCTGGTCACACCCCCCCTCACCCTTCCGTCGCTACGCTCCTCCCTCCCTCTCCGCAAGCGGCTCTATGAGTCCCACAAGTGGAGAGGGCAGAAAACAGCCTGTATTCAATCTTTTTTGACCCTCTACCCTTGTGGGACTTGCAAAGCTGCGAAGCAGAGAGGGCCTTGCCTTCGGCAAGGGGTGAGGGGGCCACCCAGTAAACTTAACCTCAATCCGTTTCCATTTTCCCAGGCCCTACGCCTGCGCTAGACTGCCCCGTTATGACCCTCGCCGCGCCGCCTCAGACCGTGCCCGCCCACCGGCTCAGCGTCGCGCCGATGATGGACTGGACGGACCGGCACTGCCGCGTCTTTCACCGCGCCCTGACCAAGCGCACCCTGCTGTACACCGAAATGGTGACCACCGGGGCCATTTTGTACGGCGATCAGGAACGGCATCTAGGCTATGACGCCGCCGAGCATCCCGTGGCCCTGCAACTCGGCGGCAGTGACGCGGTGGCGCTGGCCGAATGCACCCGAATCGCCACACAGTACGGCTACGACGAAGTGAATCTGAATTGCGGCTGCCCCAGCGACCGCGTGAGCAGCGGCCAGTTCGGGGCCTGCCTGATGGGAACGCCAGACACCGTGGCCCGCGCTGTCGAGGCTATGCGGGGGGCGACCCACCTGCCCGTGACTGTAAAGCACCGCATCGGCATAGACGACCTGGACAGTTACGAGCACCTCACGCACTTTGTCAAAACGGTGGAAGCGGCAGGCTGCGACACTTTCATCGTGCACGCCCGCAAAGCGTGGCTCAGCGGCCTCTCACCCAGAGAGAACCGCGAGGTTCCGCCGCTGCGCCATGACGTGGTGAGGCAGCTCAAGGCCGATTTTCCTCACCTGACCACCGTGCTTAATGGGGGCCTCCTGAACCTCGAGACTGCTGCTGGTGCTCTGGCCTGGGCCGACGGCGCCATGATCGGTCGGGCCGCCTACCAGGAGCCTTACATCCTGGCCGCCGCCGACCGCGACATTTTCGGTCAGGACACGTCGCCGGTCACGCGCCGGGAGGCCATCGAAGCCTTCTTGCCCTACGTCGCTGCGCAACTGGAGCGTGGTCAGCCGCTTAACCGCATGCTCAGGCACACGCTGGGCCTGTTTGCCGGTCAGCCGGGCGCACGTCACTGGAAGCGCACGGTTTCCGAGCAGGGACATCAGCCGGGGGCCGGGCTGGAAGTGGTCAGGGCAGCGCTGGCGGGCGTGCCGGACGAGGTGCTCGACGACCGCCCCTGACCCGTCACGAAGGACGGGGTCACTTGTCTTTAAAGTTGCCCTTGCCCGGACTGGAAGCTATGGTTCCATGAACGGATCAGGGGCCGTGCTACGCTCCACCTTGACTTAACGTTTCAGGAGTTGCCCCTATGCCCAAGACCCTCGTCATTGTAGAATCTCCCGCCAAAGCCCGTACCATCGAGAAATATCTCGGCAAGGGCTATACCGTCGAGTCGTCTATCGGGCATATCCGGGACCTGCCTAAAAGTGCCGCCGACATCCCCGAAAAGTACAAGGGACAGGCCTGGGCGCGGCTTGGCCTGGACGTTGAACATGATTTTCAGCCGCTGTATGTGGTGTCGCCCGAAAAGAAGGCGCACGTCGCCAAGCTCAAAAAGATGGCCCAGGACGCCGACGAAATTATTCTGGCGACCGACGATGACCGTGAGGGTGAGAGCATCGCCTGGCACCTGTATCAGGAGCTGAAGCCCAAGGTGCCGGTCAAACGCATGGTCTTTCACGAGATCACCAAGGAAGCCATTCAGGCCGCGATTGCTGCGCCGCGCCAGATTGACACCAATCTGGTCGAGGCGCAGGAAACGCGCCGTGCCCTAGACCGTCTGTACGGCTACGAGGTCAGTCCGGTTCTCTGGAAAAAAGTGGCCCCCAAGTTGTCGGCGGGCCGCGTACAATCGGTGGCAACCCGGATGCTGGTCGAGCGCGAGCGCGAGCGGATGCGCTTTGTCAGTGCCGACTGGTGGGACCTGCTGGTGCAGGCTATGACCGCAGACGGCCACTTTTTTCCGGCTCGCCTGACCGACGTTAGTGGCCCCGACGGCCAGTTGCAAAAGCTGGCGGTGGGCAAGGACTTCGATTCGCTGACCGGCAAGCTTAAAGGCGGCGCGAACGTGCGCCTGTTGGCCGAGGCCGAGGCCAGAGCCTTGGCCGGGGGGCTGACTGGGCAACCACTCACCGTGACCTCCGCCGAGGAAAAGCCGTTTACGCAGCGTCCGTACCCGCCGTTCATCACGTCTACGTTGCAGCAAGAAGGCAGCCGCAAACTGGGCTTCGCGGCCACGCGCACCATGCGGGCGGCCCAGCGGCTCTACGAGGGCGGGTACATCACCTATATGCGGACCGACAGCACCAACCTCAGCACCGAGGCGGTCACGGCTTCGCGCCAGCAGGTCGAGCACATGTACGGCCAGCCCTTCCTCTCGCCGCAGCCCCGCGTGTACTCCAAGAAAGCCAAAAATGCCCAGGAAGCGCACGAGGCGATTCGTCCGGCGGGGAGTACCTTCCGCACGCCCGACCAGTTGCGCGGCGAACTGAGCGGCGACGAATGGCGCCTGTACGACCTGATCTGGAAGCGCACGGTCGCCTGCCAGATGGCCGATGCACGGGGCCGCAGCCTGCGCGTAAGGCTGGGCGGAAAATCCGCCACTGGTGAGGAAGTGCAGCTCAGCGCCTCGGGCCGCACCATCGATTTCCCCGGCTTCCTGCGGGCCTACGTGGAAGGCAGTGACGACCCCGCCGCCGCGCTGGAAGACCGCGAAACTCCGCTGCCCCCGCTGAAGGAAGGCGAGCGCGTGACCGCCGATTCGGTCAAGCCCGAGGGCCACGAAACCCAGCCGCCCGCCCGCTATACCGAGGCCAGTTTGGTGCAGGCGTTGGAAGGCGCGGGCATTGGCCGCCCCAGCACCTACGCCAGCATTCTGGGTACCATTCAGGACCGGGGCTACGCGACCAAAAAGGGGCAGGCGCTGGTGCCTTCGTGGACCGCGTTTGCGACCTCCGCGCTGCTGGAACACCACTTCGGGCGGCTGGTGGACTACGACTTCACCGCCAAGATGGAAGAAGACCTCGACGAGATCGCGGGCGGGCGTGAGCACCGAGTGCCGTATCTCAAACGCTTTTATCTGGGCGACGCCGGACAGGGGATGGCCCTCAAACCCACTATCGACCGCCAGATGGGCGAGATCGACGCACGCGGCATTGCCACCATCAAGGTGCCCCGGCTGGAAGGCAGCGGCATAGAAGTGCGGGTGGGGCGCTACGGCCCGTACATGGAACGCGGCGAGAGCAAGGCCAACCTTCCCGAGGACCTGGCCCCCGACGAACTGACTGCCGAAAAAGCCGAGGAGATCATGAGCCGCCCCAGTGGTGACCGTGAGCTGGGCACCGATGAAGCGACCGGGCAGCCGGTGGTCGCCCGCGCCGGGCGCTACGGCCCTTACGTGACGCTGGGCGCGGAGAACCCGCCGATTCGCACGGCGAGCCTGTTTCCCACCGACGACCTGAACACGTTGACGCTGGAACGTGCCCTGCAATTGCTCTCGCTGCCGCGTCTGGTGGGCACCAGCGAGGGCGAGGAAGTCTGGGCTTACAACGGCAAGTACGGCCCGTACATCAAGCGTGCCAATGACAGCCGCAGCCTGACCAGCCACGAGGACCTGTTTAATATCGGTATCAACGAGGCCCAGGCGCTGTTCATGCAACCGCGCTTTGGCCGGGGCCGCACGCCCGCCCCGCCCCTGAAAACCTTCGAGTACGAGGGCCGCGCTGCCATTTTGCTCAAGTCGGGTCGCTTCGGGCCTTACCTGACCGACGGCGAGAAAAACGCCACCCTCCGCAAAGGCGAATCCGAGGACAACCTGAACGCCGACCGCGCCCTGGAAATTCTGGAGGAGCGCGGCAAAGAGCCGCAGAAGAAGCCGGGCAAGGCTAGCCCGCGCAAGGCGGCAGCCAAAGCCCCGGCCAAAACTGCGGGCAAAGCGGGCGCGAAAACGGCGACCAAGAAGGCGGCGACTAAAAAGGCCCCGGCTCAGAAAACACCGACCAAGAAAACCGCAGCCAAAGCGCCCGCCAAAGCCGCCCTCACCTGGGCCGAACTGAAGCCGCACGTCGGCGTGCTGAGCGAGCAGGAACGCACCCTAGTCACCGCCACCCGCGAACAGGGCCGCAAGGTGGAAGACGTGGCGCCCGAGCTGGGGCTGGACGTGAAAAAGGCGAAGGGTATGGCCTTGCAGGCGAGTAAAAGGCTGAATCAGGCGGCGCGAGGCTGAGCAAACGAAAACTCAAATCCCTAGCTTCGCTCCCAATAGCCTACACAAATGGTGAAAAATGATTGATTCTTTCAAAGTGAAAGGTATTGAGCGTGGTGGAAAAATTATTTTTGACTCCGCTAACGTTTTAGAAGTTATCAATGAGTTGGAAAAAGTAGGTATAGGAATATGGGGTGTAGATGCGTTTCGTATAACCCAAAATTCCACTCAGCCATTAATGGAGCACGATTTGATTTTACCTGAAAGTATGGAAGATTCTTGGGAAGAAGCAAGAGCACACGTTTTGGCTAGATGCAATCTTGGCCTATACTTTGAACTAACAACCGATGAACCTTTTTAGGTTTAGTGATGTGTTTCTAAGGTAGAAAATCTTATTAGTGAGTATAAGACTAGCACGCTACTGAGAATACAGAGCTTAAAATTAGGTGTTCTTTCTAGCCTTTCCGAAAAACACTATTGATAACGCGGAAAGTTGTTGTCGAATTGTAAACTCTGGACATGTCTGAGGTTTGGAAACCACGACTCCTCA
>JAGLBK010000016.1 GCA_018260275.1 Deinococcus sp. | reverse complement strand
CGTTTCAGGAGGGTCCACCTCCGGGTTCAATGCTGCCCCGTTCTGGTCTGTGCTGTTCACTGGCCCGTTCCGGTCCGTCCTGTTCACCGTCCCGGCGTTCGGCACGGCGCTGCTGCTCAGCACGTGGCTGGCAAACCAGCGGCGCGGCGGCCTGTTGCTGGGGCTGTGGGCTGCCCTCAGCCTGCTGCTGGTGCTGCGGGTGCTCTCGCCGCCGCTGCTGGCCGCCGCCGCGCTTTTCGTCCTTTTACCCCTCACGACCGTCACCCTGCGTGATCTCCGGAGTTACCGATGAATCAGACTGCTTCCCCCAACCTTCAACGTCCCCTGGTCGCTGTGACCGGTGCCGACGGCTTTATCGGCTCGCACCTCACCGAGGAACTGGTGCGGGCAGGCTACCGCGTGCGGGCCATGGCTATTTACAACTCGCAGGGCAGCTACGGCTGGCTCGATACAGTAGGCCCCGAGGTCATGCAGCACGTCGAGGTGCAGCTCGGAGACGTGCGGGACGCGGGCAGTGTCAAGACGCTGATGCGCGACGCGCAAACGGTGTACCACCTCGCCGCGCTGATCGCCATTCCGTACTCGTATGTGGCCCCGCGCTCGTATGTGGATACGAACGTCAGCGGCACCCTGAACGTACTGGAAGCCGCCCGCGAACTGGGCACCGGGCGCGTGATCCATACCTCGACCTCCGAGGTCTACGGCACTGCCCGCACCGTGCCCATTCATGAATCACACCCGCTACAGGGCCAGTCTCCCTACTCGGCCACCAAGATCGGGGCCGATAAACTGGCCGAAAGCTACTTCCTGAGCTTCGCCCTCCCGGTGGTCACGCTGCGCCCCTTCAACACCTACGGCCCGCGTCAGTCGGCACGCGCGGTTATTCCGACCATCATTTCCCAGGTGGCGGCGGGGCGCACCGAGATTAAGCTGGGCGACCTGCGCCCCACCCGCGACTTCAACTATGTGGCCGATACCGCCCGCGCTTTTCGTGCCGTGGGTGAGGCTGGCCCCGAGGTGCTGGGCCGCACCCTCAATGCCGGGTCAGGCCGCGAAATCACCGTGGGCGACACCGTTAAGTTGATCGCGCAGGTCATGGGCAAACAGGTCGAAGTCCGGCAGGAAGACGAGCGCCTGCGCCCTGAGGGCAGCGAAGTGATGCGCCTGCTGGCCGACCACAGCGAGCTGCAAAAGCTGACCGGCTGGCAGCCGCAGGTCACGCTGGAAGAGGGCCTGGGCCACACCGCCACCTGGTTTACCGACCCCGCCAACCTGGCGCGTTACCGCGTGGATCAGTACACGATCTAGCGCAGTTGCATAAAAAGCGCACGTTGTTTGTGGCTTTTTATGCCGAGTGGGCGGGCAGGCCCCTTCATGCAGGTTTTATCTCAACCGAGTTCAAAGAAGAAGGGCGACCCGTTTATGGCCTTCCGACCCTCTACCCTGGTGGGAGAGGGTGCCGCGTAGCGGCGGGTGAGGGGGCGTGTGACCAACAGAAATGCCGATGTGGGGCTAAAATCTGGTTTTGTACCGAGTCAAGATAAGAACCTGCCCTTCATGGGTGCCTTTTTGCCCAAGACAGCCAGTGACTTTGAATGAGCAGCTCCCCTTTGCTCCCGCCGCACCTGTAGTGCGCTCGCCCCACCGACCATTCGATCATCCAAGGAGTCCCTATGCACGCTGTTATCCTCGCTGGAGGCAAGGGCACCCGCCTGCGCCCCTATACCACCCACATTCCCAAGCCGCTCGTGCCCATCGGCGACCAGCTTTCGATTCTGGAAATCGTGCTCTATCAACTCAAGTCCTTCGGCTTTACCCGCGTGACGCTGGCCGTCGGGCACCTCAGCCACCTGATCCGGGCCTTCGTGGGCAACGGGCGGGACTATGGCCTGGATATCGACTACACCGAAGAAACCTCTCCGCTGGGAACGATCGGCCCGGTCCTGAACGTGCTGCCCTGGCTGCCCGACCAGTTTCTGATCATGAACGGAGACGTGCTGACCGACCTCAATTACGCCGAATTCCTTGGCGGCCATATCACCAGTCAGGCTCCACTGACCGTCTCGACCTATCACCGCGAAATCCGCAGCGAATTCGGCGTGCTGGACGTGGACGCTTCGGGTGAGAAGATCGTGGCGTTCCGTGAAAAACCGGCGGTGCCCTTTCAGGTGAGCATGGGCGTTTACGGCATGACTAAGGCGACCCTCAAACGCTACCAGCCGGGGCAGGTGCTGGGCTTCGATACACTGATGCTCGATCTGCTGGCGGCGGGTGAACATCCGCGCAGCGACCTGTTCGGCGGGTACTGGCTCGACATTGGCCGCCCCGAGGATTACGACACCGCCAACGAACAGTGGAGCGAAATGCAGCGCGTGCTGCTGCCCGGCGGTGTGCCGCAGCGGAGTCAGAGGACGTGACCCGCGTGCTGCTGCTGGGGGCCAGCGGCTTTCTGGGGGGCGTGATCGCCGCCGAGCTGCGCCGCGCCTCGGTGGAAGTTGTGCCTGCCCAGGGTGACTTGCTGGAGCTTGACGCGGCAGCCTGGGCCGCGCGACTTGAGGGCGTAAACGCCGTGGTCAACGCTGCCGGACGCACCGCCGGGTCCCTAAGCGAACTGACCCGCGCCAACGTGCTGCTGCTGGCGGAGGTGCTCGGGGCGGTGCAGGCGGCGGGCGTGCGCCTGATTCATCTGGCCTCCGCTGCCGAGTACGGTCCGGCCCAGCCTGACGAGGCGAGCCGCGAGGACAGCCCTGCCCGCCCCGTTTCCGTATACGGGGCCACCAAACTGGCGGGCACGGTCCTACTCCAGGAAGCGGTCCGCACAGGCCGCGCCGACGCTCTGGCTCTGCGGCTCACCAATCCGGTGGGCTCGGGCATGAATCCCGGTTCGCTGCCGGGCCGGGCCGCCCGCGAACTGCGTGAAGCCGCCGCGCAGGGGCAGACGAGTGTGCGTTTTGGGCCGCTGGGGGCCTTCCGCGACTTTATCGCCGCTCCGGAAGTGGGCCGGGCGGTGCTGCATTTTTTGCCTGGGCAGCCTGCCACTGCACCTGCCCAGACGGCTGCCGCGCTCGACGGCGTGCTGAATCTGGGCAGCGGTGAGGCCCGTCCGGTGCGGGACATCGTGACCGGGCTGGCCGCACTGGCGGGGTATCAGGGACAGTTGCTGGAAGATGCGCCCGGCAGCCCCCGCAGCGGCGACGTGCCGTATCAGCGGGCAGACACCACTCGCCTGCAAGCTGCTGGATTCGTACCCACGACTAACCTGGAGGCTGCGCTGACGGACCTCTATACCGCCGGGCACTGAAGTCGGACATCAGAGTGCGCCGCGCCGCTGCGGGGTTAATCGCAGCGGCGCACTCTAGTCTCTGTAGTCTCTCAGGGTATTACTTGGCCGTCACACCCACGGTCAGGCTGCCCGCGACTGTCCCGGTCTGAATCCGGTAAGCGCTGTAGCTGGTGCCGTTCGTCGCGCCGGTCAGGGTTTCTGTGACTGGGCCAGCCGTGCTGGTCAGGGTCACGGTCCTGGCCGTGCGGTCCCAGACTCCGCTGAGGGTTCCCGCAGCTTTGGCTTTTTCCTCCGCCGTGTGGGCGGCGAGGTAGCTTCCCAGTTTGTCCCAGGAGGGCGTGCCCAGCGGCAGCGTGCTGTACTTGCTGTACTTGGTCAGCAGGGCCTTGATCCAGTCGGTGGCAAGGCTCTGCCCCGAGGCGTACTGGTTCAGGTTCTGAATGTGCATGTAATGCGGGAAGGCCGCGCCCGCAAGCACATGGTTAAGGGCCAGATCGGATTCCTTGTCCAGAATCTCGCTGTAAGACAGGTTATGGTCCCAGAAGGGCAGCTTGCCCGTGGGGCCGTAGATGCTGTTGTACCAGGCGGTCTGCTCGGCGGGAGCCGTCACGTAGTAGGCGACGTTGACGGGCCAGCGCGGCACCAGAAAAATAGCGCTGTTCAGGGGGTGGACCAGCCCACAGGTCACGCAGCTGGGGTCCCACTGGCTGGGCACACTGTGATTCGAGGCGAGGTACTGCACGCCGCTGGCCGCCGCGGCACTGAGCATGTTGACGTTGCTACGCCCCAGGCCCAGGTCCTGCTTTGGGCCCAGAGTATCGTCAGCGTTGCGCGTGCCGTCGTCTGCCGGGTCCATGAAGCCCAGGCCGCTGTTTTCACCCGTGACCAGTGAGCGGGTATTGACCGCGAGGCCCAGTTTGCTGCCGATCGTGAAGTTGCCCTTGATCTCGTCGAGGGCCGTGGCATAGTCCATCACGTCCATCCGGTAGTGGCTCTTGGTGTGGTTGACCCAGTCGAACTGCCCCGAGAGGCAGCGGGTGACGCTGGTCAGCGGATCACCCGTGAGGCCACTGACAGGCAAGCAGGTGTTCCACGCCTGCATATCGGCGTAGGTTCCGTTGAACGCCAGGGAATACTTGAAGTTCGAAGCCACCGGATAATTCCATCTCAGGCGGTTTTGCTGGTCGACCAGACTCAGGGCGTCGGTCGAGGAAGGGCGAAAAGGCGTAGGCGTGAGCTGAAGGTTGGCGTCGAGGTGGTCGCCGGAGTTGAACCAGTCGTCGATATCCACCTTCAGGAACCGGTTGTGCGCCCCCAGGTGAACGCCGCGTGTCAGCCACTGGACCAGTCCGTAGCCCAGCAGTTCGGTGTGCAGCAGGTTGGGGTTCTGGGCGGTGGTCAGCAGCAAGCGTTCACGGTGGTCCGCGCTGGTGCTAGTCACCGCCAGGATGCGGCCACTGGCATCGGTCAGCAGGGGCTGCGTGGTCACGCCCGTGACACTTTGCAGGGTCGAGGGATAGGTGTACGAGTAGTTCACCGGAATGGCGTTGCCGGTCAGGTCGCTGAACACGGCCTTTCCGGCGCTGCTGATATTCATGCTCGTCGTCGAGGTTTCCGCGCCGCTGACCGGGCGCAGGCCGTAGTCCTCGGGGAGCGCGCCAGGGTAGCCGTAGAGGGCCAGCTGCCGCACCTGATAGGCCGCCTCGTACTGAAAAAGCGTGTTCCACTCGTTGCTGTCAAGCGCACTTACAAAGTTGCCGCTGCTATCCTGCACCGACAGGGCGCTGGTCGTCAGGATAATGCCCTGGTAGCGTCCTACACCACTGCTGTCAATGAGCGACTCGGCACTCAGCGGGGTCGTCGTGGCGTCTAAGACGTCATACGGCACCCCCGCCTGCTGCAACATGGCCTGGGCACTGGCAAGGCTCACGTCACCCGCGCCAGTACTGAGAATCAGCACTCTGAGGGCAACTTTATTGGTCTGCGCGCTGGTCCCGAGCGCCTGTGAGTTCAAGCGGTTTCCTGGCCGAATAATGGTCTCACCCAGCCGCGCCTGACTGGGCAATTTGCTGATATCAGGGCCGGGCGCAGTAGTCGTCACAGCCCTGGAAATGGCCTGAGCGCTCAGGGTCGTCTGGCCTGGGGCCGCAGCAGTTTGAGGAGCGGCACTGGCTTTAGGCGTCTGGTTCTGCCCACACGACGCCAGAATGAGGGACAGGGTGACTACAGGCAGGATTGGATTGACTTTAAGCTTCATAAAACGCTCCTTGGGCCTACTTAGATAGCCTCTAGCGACAAAGGGAAGGCGTGGTACTGGTGAAGGCAGAGCAGACTGGTCTAAAGGATGACATAGCACTGCTAAATCGGAAATCTTGTGGTCAGTTACCGTAATAAGACCGGTCAATTCAATTTGTGAGAATAAAAGATTTAAATACCGCTTCTTAAATCAATTAAAAGCTAAACAAGGCGCTGTGGCAGAAAGTTGCTTTAGAAATACCGATACTAGAAGTGATCTAAGTTTGGTGTTCAACATCCGCGCATTCTGAAACATTGTGTTAAGTTCACTCCTTACAGAGGGCAAAAACAACCAGAAAAACACCAGACCCTCGACAGGCTCGAAGAATGAGCACACTGGTTAGAGGGTTAAGCCAGCATGGACCAGAAACGTGATGCTCCCTGATCAATCTCTTATGTATAAAATTACACGTTTTTCGGTCACGGAGTGTGAACCCCCTCGGGTCCGGTGGGGGTAAAGGGGGGGGTATTTCTCTGATTTCGGGCCGGGCGGCAGCGAACCTGTTTGGCTGGCTGATAGGGGAATCAGGCACGGTTCCGAACGGTGGAACTCTCAGGGCGTGTCCAGCCTGTACTTCACTTCGGTGTCTGTCTGGCTGGTGCAATGGCAGATTCACAGAATCTCTACCGGACCCCCTCACACTCTCCGAACTAGTGTTCGCAATAACCGAACGCCAGAGTGGAATCGCTACATACTCATGGGTATGTTAAGTGAACCGTCAACCCTGCGATTGCCGTATCGCCTTGCTTTGTTGTCATAGCCATGACTCGGCTTTAACAGTAGAGCGCACTGATCTCTTTGGAGGTATTATGCCCAAGTTCCTTTATTCATTTGCTTTGACCGCTGCCCTTACCGTTTCTGCCGCCGGGGCGACCAGCCTGGTCTACGGCGCACCCGGCGAACCTATCTCGCTGGACTCGGGTACCATCGTGGACTTCGGCTCGACTTTGGCGCAGATGCAGGTTTATGACACCCTGGTCAAATTCAAGAAAGGCACGTCCGATCTGGCCCCTGGACTGGCGATCAACTGGAAGCCCAATGCCGACTCGACCGTGTGGACCTTTACCCTGCGGCCCGGCGTCAAATTCAGCGACGGCACGCCCGCCGACGCCGACGCCGTGGTCTACAACGTCAACCGCTGGTGGAACCCGGCCGCCGAGCAGGGGTCGCAGGCCACCAAGAAACTGTTTCCCTCGTGGCAGTTTATTTTCGGAGCTTACAAAACTGACCCTGCCAACATTCTCAAGAGTGTGCAAGCGGTCGGCACCAACAAGGTGGTCTTTACCCTCACGCGCCCATTTGCGCCTCTGCCCGCAGCCCTGGCGACCAGCTACTTCGGCATTGCCAGTCCCACGGCCATCAAGAAGGCTGGAGCCAAGTACGGGACGCCCACTGCCCTGCCGGTCGGCTCGGGGCCGTTCATTATCCAGAGCTGGAATACTGGGGACCGCATGACCTTTGTGCCCAATAAGAAGTACTGGGGCACCAAAGCCAAATACGACCAGCTGATCCTGCGCTTTATCAAGGACCCCAGCGCCCGCCTCAACGAACTGAAATCCGGCAACATCGACTTTACCGCTGACCTGAACCCCGATCAACTCGGCGCCATCAAGGCCGACAAGAACCTGAACGACGTCCTGATTCCCTCGTTCAACGTCGGCGTACTGTCGCTGAATTACAATAACAAGTACCTGAAAAACGACAAGGTCCGTCAGGCGATCAGTCTGGCGATCAACAAGAAGGCCATCGTGGACTCGTTCTGGAACGGTCTGGGCGTGTCGAACGCCAGCATCCTACCCCCGGCGCTCAAGTGGGCCGACAGCTCCAGTGTGCCCGCCGACTACAAGTACGACCCGGCCGCCGCCAAGAAGCTGCTGGCCGAGGCGGGCTATCCTAGCGGCTTTACGCTGGACCTCTGGTACATGCCGGTCAGCCGCCCGTACTTCCCGACGCCCAAGCCGATTGCCGAAGCCATGGCCGCCGACCTCGGGAGCATCGGCATCAAGGTCAACCTGAAGACCGAGGACTGGGCCAAGTATCTCGATGACCGCCACAAGGACCCCGGCTTCGACATGTACATGATCGGCTGGACCGGTCCCTACGCCAGCCCCTACAACTTCTACAACATCCACTGGGGCGCCGAGGCCGGAAACGATATCAACTACACCAACCCGACCATCGCCAAGCTGATCGAAAAGGCGGGGGCCACCAGTTCGCAGGGGGCGCAGGCCAAGATTTACGCCCAGCTGCATAAGATGACCTATGACCTGAACCTGCGTATTCCGATCGTCCACGCCCGCCCGCTGGCCGCGACCCGCACCTACGTCAAGGGCTGGCAGCCCGGCCCCTCGGTCATCACCCCCTTCGAGGACATCACCCTCGAAGGCAAATGACCCCGCGGCTCACCCCGCCGGAGCTGTTGCTGGAAGTGCAGGAGCATTACCGCTACCTGCACCAGCACCCCGAGCTGAGTTTTCAGGAAGTGGAAACCGCTGCTTACCTTGAACGCCAGCTCCGGCAGATTCCGGGGATCACGGTCACACGCCCGACGGAAACCAGCGTCCTGGCCGTACTCACGGGTCACAAACCAGGCCGCACTGTATTGTTGCGGGCCGATATCGACGCGCTGCCCGTGACCGAGCAGACCGGGCTGGCTTACGCCTCGCAAAACCCCGGCGTCATGCACGCCTGCGGACACGACGGACACGCCTCTATGCTGCTCGGGGCGGTGCGCCACCTGGCCGGGCAGCCCGATGCGCTCTGCGGTGAGCTGCGTTTTATCTTTCAGCACGCCGAGGAACTGTATCCCGGCGGGGCGCAGGAACTGGTGAAGGCGGGCGTCATGGACGGAGTGGACCTGGCTTTCGGGTTACACCTGATGAGCCAAATTCCGCTTGGAACCGTGGTCGTGCGGGCCGGGCCGCTGCTCGCCTCGACTGCGGCCTTCGAGATCGTGGTGCGCGGTCAGGGCGGGCACGCGGGCGAACCGCACCGGGCGCTGAGTCCTCTGCCGATTGTCGGTCAACTGGCGCAGACGCTTCCTGGACTGGTGCCGCGCCTGGTGTCTCCCCTGACCCCGGCGACTATAACCGTGACTTCGCTGCATGGGGGCCAGGGACATGGGATCATTCCGCACGAGGCGCGGCTGACCGGTTCGGTGCGAGCGTATGACACCGACCTGCACGCCCGGTTACTGCGTGAGGTCGGCGAGTATAGCCGCCAGGTCAGCGAACTGTACGGAGCCGAATGCGACTACCGGGTCATTCCCGGCTACGCCACCGTGACCAACGACGCGGCCCTCAGCGAACAGGTGCGCAATCTGCTGGCGCAGCAACTGCCGGAACTGACTTTGACGGACGGTGAACCCATCATGATCGGTGAGGATTTCAGTGCCTACCTGACCAGAGCGCCGGGCCTGTTCGTCTTTGTGGGAGCTGGGCACGAAACGGCCCCGCCGCATCACCATCCGGCGTTTCAGATCAATGAGGCGGCCCTGGAACATGGTCTGAACATCAACGTAGCCGTCGCCCTGGCACTGGGGAGCACGGCAGGCTAAGCAGTGGCCTTTTCGGCATTAGGACCAGCAAAAACGGGCAACGCGGCGAAGCGGTGGTCTCCAATCTGCTGGCCGGTGAAGGGGCTGTCAAACCTCAGGCTCTACCCGGCAGCTCCTGATACCATGGTCAGGAGCTGCCAGGTGATGATGGCACTATCGCCCCGAGCAGAGAGAGTAGCCGGAAGGTACTTACAGCATTTTGCAGAATGTTAGTTCGCCCCGGTTACCCCCCTCCCCTTGCTTCGCAAGGCCCTCCCCCGCAAGGGGAGAGGGTCAGAAAAGCAACATCTTTACGCAAAATGCTATAGAACATTGGCCGCCAAACTTAAATGTGTATTGCTCCTGTACAAACGAAAGAAAAACGGTTTCCATCTAACGTAGAACAATGTCGAGACTCCTATGACCCAACCGCTCCCCAGACCCATGCCCTCACAAAAGGAAATACGCGTACTGAACCTGATACCGGCGGCCATCACGGTGCTCGCCGTGCTGCTGCTGTTCAGTTTTCTGGGTCATGTCGGCCCGGCGCTGCTGGCTTTTACTTTTGCCGTGATTGTCGCCACTGCCCTCAACCCGGCGGCCCGGTATCTGGAACGCTGGATGCCGCGTGGTGTGGCCGGATTTCTGACCGTACTCGGGGTGCTGCTTTTTATCATCCTGCTCGGTTCGCTGGCTATTCCACCGCTTGTGGCTCAGCTCACTCAACTCGTCTCCTCGGCACCAGACAATATCCAGAAATTCAACGATCAGCTCAATCACTGGATTGCCCGTTATCCGCAGCTGGGAGGTGTCGTTTCAGCCGATAAGCTCAATCAGCTCGGTAAGCAAAACGGCAGCGAATTGATCAATGTGCTCAAGGAACTGCCCAAATTCCTGAGCACTTTTGCAGAGGGTGGGTTCATGATGCTCGTTACCCTGGTCATGGTGATCTTCGTGCTGAGCGACCCTGTTCCACTGGTCGGCGGGCTGCTCAGCGCGGTGCCGTTGCGTCACCGTCTTCCGGCAGCGCGGGCGATCTCGACCATTCTGGCGCAACTGGGGGCCTGGGGCCGGGCCACCGTTTTACTGATGCTGGCGACCGGAGCCGTGATGGCCCTGGGGCTTTACTTCCTGGGAATCCCCAATGCGCTGGTCTTTGGTGCCCTGGCCGCCGTGGGTGAGCTGGTGCCGACTCTGGGCGCTATCGTGGCGACCATTCCGCCGCTGCTCTATGCTGTCGCCGACGATCCACACAAGGCCATCTACATGCTGATCTTCGCGCTGGCCTTCCACGCGCTGGAAAGTTACATTCTTTCGCCGTTCCTGCTGGGCAGCGCGGGCAAATTCCATCCCGTTTCAGTCACCGTGGGGGTGCTGTTTTTCGGCAGCGTGTTCGGTCTTGTGGGGGCCTTTCTGACCGTTCCATTCATGATCGTCATCAAGGCGCTGTATCAGGAATTTTACCTGCGCGGCCAGGAAGTACCGGAAGTCATTGCCCAGGCGATGCTGAGCGGCAAAGTCGAGGAGCAGTTTGCCCGTGAGGAAGCCGAGCACCGTGAAATCCAGCAGGTGCAGGAAGCGCAGGTCAAAGAACTTGAGGCACGGCTGGAAAAGGGGGAAATTGCCATGGAAGACGCCTTGAAAGTCGCGGCCGTCCCCGTGATCGACGAAACCAAACGGAGCTGATCTATGGTTCGGACATTTTCAAAATCCTGTACTGGAAAGTACGACCAGCACGAAGTTTCTAGCTCCTCCCCACCTGCGGGGGAGGTTGGGAGGGGGGTAACGCAGATAGCGTGTCAGACAGCTTATTGCAGATTTCCCCTGTCCTGAGTTACAAAACGGTCCGAACCATTGCTGATACCGATTCCGATTGAATCCCCCACCGTTGGGAGACGTAATCCGTATGAGGTGGACTGCGCTGACAGCCTCATCCCATCGGTAAAAACACGATGCCCCACAGCTCCGGCGTCCCCACAAACTGCATCCTGACCAGCGTAAAGACCAGCTCGGGCGCACCGGGGGGCCCGTAGCGAATCGGCATCAGTGGGGCGGCGTCGTCGGCGGGCGTCACGTGCCGCCACAACCGGGTAAAGTCGGGCAGCGGGCGCAGGGTGCGCAGCAGCTCGGTGTAGGCGGGACTCCGGCTCAGGCGCAGGCTGTCGCGTTTGAACTGCGCCAGCACATATCTGGCCCACGGTTCCCAGCCCGGAAAATGAGCACGGTGGCGGGGGTCAAAGACCAGCGAGAGCAATGAAACCCCTATCCGTGCATCAAACCCCAGCTGACCCAGCGTGGCGACTGCCGCCGGATTGAGCGCCCGCATATGCCAGGTGCCGTCGTGCAGCACCGCGGGCGCGGGCAGCAGCGAGAGCAGTTGCACGGCGACGGCGTCCACCTCGCCGGGTTCGCCAGGGGCCGATTCGCCCGCCGCATGCCCGCAGAGCACCAGAAAGTCCTGTTTCTCGGGGCCACGCAGCCCCAGCGCGTGCGCCAGCTCCAGACTCAGCGCCGCCGAGGGCCGCGTGCGTTCGCCGCGTTCCAGCTGGGCCACGTACTGCCGGGTGCAGCCCACCTGCCGCGCCAGGGCCGCCTGGGTTATTTCCAGGGCCAGTCGCCGGGCCATCAGCGCCTGCGCCAAACTTGGAATCAGCGGGGGCATCAGTTCAGTCCGAGGCCAGCGGTTCTACCCGTCCCACCTCGTCCAGCACGCGCTCGGCGGTGATTCGGGCGGCTGCCATGTCGGCGTCCACCATGCTTACGCGGGTGCGGCGCTCCAGCAGGTCTTCGGCGGTCATGGCTCCCTCGGCCAGCACCCCGTAGGCCATTTCCGCGCCGATGGTGGGGCAGCCCGGAGCCACCTCCTCCGCCAGCCAGGGGGCCTGCTCGGTGAGCGCCCACACGCGCGGGGCCACCGTGCCGTAACGCCGCACCAGCCGGGCGGGAGCCGCCACGCCGCGCAGCACTTCCGCCTGGGCTGCGCCCAGCAGTGGAATGCGGCGGGTGCGGCTCTTTTCGGTTCGGCCCAGCCGCGTACACACCGCGTCCACCGCGTCCTGCGCCATGCGGCGGTAGGTGGTCAGCTTGCCGCCCGCGATGGTAATCGGGCGGCCTCCCTCGGCCAGCAGCAGGTGCTTACGCGAGATGTCGGCGGTGGCTCCGGACGCACTTTTCAGGGTCGCCAGCGGACGCAGCCCGGCGAAGCGCCCCACGATGTCGGCAGGGGTCAGCGGCACGCGCAGCACCTGATTGACCGTCTCCAGCAAGAAGGCCTCGTCCTCGGGCGGCACCGGCGGGTGAATGCCGTCTACGCCCGGCGCGGCCTCGTCGGTCAGGCCGATGTAGGTCAGGCCGTCGGGCTGCGGCATCCCAAAGACGTAGCGCCCGAAATGCCCCGGCACCGGCGCGGTAAACACGGCGCGGGGCATCCCCAGCGTGGCCGAGCGCACCACCAGATGGGAGCCGCGGCTGGGCGTCATGCTCAGGCGCTCCTCGTGTTCGGCGGCCCAGACTCCCGCCGCGTTGACCACCTGACCGCGCGCGGTAAAACGGTGGCCGCTCAGCAGGTCGGTGAGGGTCAGCGAGTCGGCCTGCACGTCGCTGGCGGCGCAGCGGGTCACCAGGTCAGCCCCGAAGGAACGCGCCGTCAGCGCGATATTCAGCACCAGCCGGGCATCGTCCTCAATCTGGCCGTCCCAGTACAGCACCGCGCCGCGCAGGTGTTCGGGGTTCAGCCCCGGCACATGCAAAAGCGCGTCGTTGGCACTGATGCGGGCGGGCGGCGGCAGCAGGCGGCGCGGCGTGCGGCTGACGGCCCGCAGCGCGTCGCCCAGCAGGGTTCCGGCCCCGGTCAGGCCGCCCATTACGTCGCTGGTCACGGCGTCCAGCGGCACGATGAACGCGGCGGGGCGGCACAGATGCGGCGCGATGGTGGTCATCAGTGCGCCGCGTTCGCTGGCCGATTCCCACGCCACGCCGATATCCCCTTTGGCGAGGTAACGCAGGCCGCCGTGCACCAGTTTGGAACTCCAGCGGCTGGTTCCGGCGGCGATGTCCACCCGCTCGACCAGCGCCGTCTTGAGGCCCCGGCTGGCCGCGTCCAGCGCCACGCCCGCACCCGTCACGCCGCCGCCGATGACGATGACGTCGTAGTTTTCGCGCTCCAGCCGGTGCAGGGCCGCCTCGCGGTGGGCGGCGTTAAAGGTGGTCGTGCGGGGGGGTAAGGTGAGCATGGGGCCTCCTTGGGAGGAACTTGGGAATTAGGGAGTTGATTTGATTGCCGTGGCGAGGGGAGTCATGCGCCCAGGTACCCCCCCACCAGCTGCGCTAGTTCCACGTTCAGCTCCTCCCGGCTCAGTTCTCTGGCGACAATTTCGGAAGAAATCACGAAGTCCTGGAGGGCGTGCAGCAGCACCAGCGAGGCGGTGGCGGGGGCCACGGGCCGCACCGAGCCGTCGGCCTGCCCGGTCAGAATCAGAGCTTCCAGCAGGGCGCGAATCTGGTTCTGGTTGCTGCCGTGGCGGTCAAAAAGGTAGGGCAGCAGCAAATCCGGGTCATGGCGGCGCAGGGCGGTGGTCAGCGGGGCGTCGCTCAGGGCGTGGATGACCTGCTGCACGCTGTGAATCAGGCGCTCCAGGCCGCTCTTGCCGCTGGCCCCGGCCCGTGCCTGCTGCAACAGGCCACCGAATTCCTCTACCAGCGCGTCCATGACCAGCGCCTCCATGCTGCCGCCCCGCCGGTAGACCGTCATGCGCGACAGCCCGGCCCGCGCCGCCACCGAGGTCAGCGTGGCGCGGCGCACCCCGTAGGCGAGCACTTCCTCGCGCACGGCGGCCAGCAGGGGGTCTGGGTGAGCAGCGTCGGCTTTAGGCATGGGGGGTTTGGACACAGGAGATTTAGAACGAGTGGGGCTGGGCATAAGGTCTGAGACATTGTGACATCTCGTGTATCAGTGTAACATCAGCTCCATGAATTCAAATGAGGTGCTGACCGAGCTGCCCCGCCGCTCGGTGTGGAACGGCTGGGGCGACCCGGCGCGGGTGCACGGCCTGAGCGAGCGCAGCTGGGGTTTTCTGGAACGCGAAATCGGCGCAAAGCCCCGGCTGCTGCCCGAGCGCCCGGTGCCGCTGGGCAACCTCCAGCTGCGGGAAAGCAGCCTGGACGCGGCGGCACTGGACGCCCTCCGTTCGGCGCTGGGCGCGGAATATGTCTCGCAGGAGCGGGAAGTGCTGGCCGAGCACCTTGGGGGCAAGAGTTACCCCGACCTCTACCGGGCGCGGCAGGGCGACGGCAGCCACGCGCCTGACGTGGTGGTCTTTCCCGGTGATGAGAGCGGGGTGCAGGCCGTCATGGACATCTGCGCGGCGCATGACCTCGCGCTGGTGCCTTTCGGCGGCGGCACCAGCGTGGTCGGCGGCGTGGAAGGTGACCGGGGAGGCAAGCGGGCGGTGGTCACGCTGGATTTGCGGCGGCTCAGCACCCTGGTTCACCTCGACCCCCTCAGTGAAACGGCCACCCTGGGCGCGGGCATGCGTGGCCCCGAGGCGGAAGCTGCGCTGCACCCGCACGGCTTCACGCTGGGCCACTACCCGCAGAGCCACCAGCAGGCCACCATCGGCGGCTACGTGGCGACCCGTTCTGCGGGGCAGGCCAGCACCGGCTACGGGCGCATAGACGAGAACGTCCTGGGGGCCAGAATCGTGACTCCCCGGGGCGTACTGGAAGTCGGGGGGCGCTCGCCTGCCTCGGCGGCGGGGCCAAAGCTACTTGACCTGGTGGTCGGCAGTGAGGGCGCGTTCGGCGTGATTACCCAGGCCACCCTGCGCATTCACCCGCTGCCTACCGACAAACGCCGCGCCTGCTGGAGTTTTCCCAGTTTCACGGCTGCCGCCGCCGCCCTGCGCGAACTGGCGCAGCAACTTGGCCACCACGTGATGCCCGACGTGTGCCGCCTCTCGGACGCTAACGAAACCCGCGTGACGCTGGCGCTGGCGGGCAAGGCGGGTTCGGCTTTGCAGGGGTACGCCGCCCTGCGCGGTCAGCACGCACCCTGCCTGGCCCTGTTCCTGTGGGAAGGCCGCGACGCCGAGTTGCTGGACTGGCGCAAGGCCCGCAGCGAGCGCATGCTGGCGCGGCACGGCGGCCTGAAACTGCCCCCCCGGGTCGCGCAGATGTGGGAAAAAGGGCGCTTCAGCGGCCCTTACCTGCGCGACGACCTGATGGGCCACGGCCTCTTCGTGGAAACGCTGGAAACGGCCACCACCTGGGCGCGGCTGGAAGGCACTTACCGGGCGGTGGGCACGGCCATCTCGGACACGCTGCGCGGCCTGGGCACGCCTGGGCTGGTGCAGTGCCACATCTCGCACGTCTACGCGGCGGGCGCGTCGCTGTACTACACCTTCATCTCACGCGAAACCGCCGACCCGCTGGCGCAGTGGGAGACGGTCAAGCAGGCGGCGGGGCGTGCCATTCTGGAAAGCGGCGCGACCATCACGCACCACCACGCCGTCGGCACCGCCCACCGCGAGGAACTGGCGGGCGAGGTGGGCGACCTGGGGCTGGGCATCCTGCGGGCTGTGAAGCAGGAACTTGACCCCCAGGGCATTCTGAATCCGGGCAAACTGCTGCGTTCCGCCGGGCCTTCCGGGAGCCGTGAAGCATGACCTCTTCACAAACTAACCCGCCCCAGACCGGCGTTTTGCATCTGCTGGTCAATCCCAAAGCAGGCCGGGGCAAGGCCTTGCACGCGGCCCAGGCGGTGGAGGACACGCTGCGCACCGCGGGCTGGCAGATGACCGTGACCTGCACCCTCAGTCCCGCGCACGCCGAGCAGCTGGCGCTGACCGCCCAGCCTGGCGAGGTGGTGGCAATGCTCAGCGGCGACGGCCTGATGTCGCGGGTGGCGGCAGGCGTCAGGCGCTCCGGGGCGCTGTTGGCCCCTCTCCCCGGAGGCCGCGCCAACGACCTGGTCGCGCTGCTGGGCATCCCGCTTGACCCCGTGGTGGCGGCCAGCCGCCTCCACCTGGCACAGGAACGGCGGCTGGATCTGGCATTTGCCAACGGGCGGCCCTTCTTCGGGATTACCGGCATCGGCTTCACGTCGCTCGCCAACGAGCGGGCCAACGCCATTCCACGGGTGTCGGGGCCGCTGGTGTACGCCTACAGCGGCGTCCGTACCTTCCTTCCCTTCCGGCTGCTCAATTTCCGGGTGGACATAGACGGCGTGCGGCGCGAGTTTCGTGGCTGGGACGTACTGGTCGGCAATTCCGGGCGCTTCGGCGGCGGCATGCAGATGTGCCCCGGTGCTGAACTGGACGATGGCCTGCTGGACGTGCTGAGCATCGGGCCGCTGTCGCACTGGAAGTTCCCGGCGGTGCTGGGCAGCGTGTTTTCCGGCACCCACACGCGCTTTGAGCACATGGATTTGACACGGGGGCGGCACATCGTGCTGGACGCCGACCAACCGCTCCCGGTCTACGGTGACGGTGACCTGATTGCCACGCTGCCCTGCGAAATCATCCTGAAGCCGCGTGCGGTGCGGGTGCTGGGATAGGAACTGGCTTTGAATCAGGGCGCTGGCGGCTGAATGACTATTGCGGCGATATCTGCGCCTAGCCGCACAAAATGCTTGGCGTTCAACGTGACCAGGGCAATAGCCCCAGCCTGTGCCGCCGCCTGAGCAATCAGCGTGTCGTAAATCGCGCCTCCACCCAGCCCCAGTTGCCGACAACGCGCTATCGCGGCCAGATAATCGGCGGTGTCCAGCGTCAGTACCGTCCAGGTCGTGCTCAGCCGCTGCGTGATGGCCTCCACCTGCGTGGGAGCATAACGAAGCTGAGGATGGGCCGTCATCACGGCATAAAACTCGGCCAGACTGTGACTACAGAGCGCGGGCCGCGCCGCCGCCTGCACCTGCTGGTCAGCCCACTCAAAGCGCGGGTGGGCCTGGGTGTGGGCCGCGACCAGAGCACTGGTGTCAAAGACGGTCAGCCCCGGTGTCACGACCATTGACCCAGAATGTCCTCAGCATAAGCTGCGCGGAATTCATCCACCATGCCATCCGAAATCGGGGCCTGCGTATCGGCGGCCGTCAGCACCAGGCGGCCCGCGTGTTCCACCAGCTCGGCGGGGCGGGGCAGTGGACGCAGTTGCAAGACGCCCCCCGTGATTTCCGCTTCCAGCGTTTCGCCAGCGTGCAGGGCGAGGGCCTCGCGGAGCGCTTTCGGAATCAGCACCCGGCCAAAGCGGTCTATTTCCAGCTGCAGAGTCATGGTTGCCAGTTTAGTCCGTTTTCTGCCAAAACGCATTGCAAATATTTCTGTCAACCAGTTGCCTTCTTTCCCAGCTGCCCTGGTTCTAGCCTGTCCTATGCCCATATTTGCAAGTTCGCAGGAGATGCAAGACGTCCTCCAGGCTGTGCTGGCGCGCGGTCAGGACACCGACACGGCGCGGGGTCTGGCCAAGGCGGGCCTCACGGTGGCGTTCGTCTATGAAGGCCCCTCGGTACGGCTGGTCATGGACGGCAAGAACCCGCCCGGGGGCCAGACCATCGGCTTTTATTTCGGTGAAGAAGCGCCCACGCCGGACGTGACTTTCGGCCTCAACGCCGACGTGGGCCACCGCTTCTGGGCGGGCAACCTGAACGTGCCGCAGGCCCTGGCACGCGGCCAGATCAAGGCGGCGGGCAGCATCGCCAAGGCCCTGAAACTGCTGCCGCTGATGCCCCCGCTGTACGCAACCTACCGCCAGGAGATGACCGAGCGGGGCCGCGCCGGAGAACTGCCATGAGCGAAGGCGGCATGACCGTCCGGGCGGCGGTGCTCCCCGAAGTGGGCCAGCCGGTGCAGATTCAGAATGTGCAGCTCGCCGCGCCTGGCCACGGACAGGCCCGCGTGCGCGTGGTGGCGGCTGGAATATGTCATTCCGACCTCAGCGTGGTCAATGGCACCATTCCGCAACTCGCGCCGCTGGTGCTGGGCCACGAGGGAGCCGGGATTGTAGAAGCCGTCGGTGAGGGCGTGACCCGCATCAAGCCCGGTGACCGCGTGATTTTCAACTGGGTGCCCTCCTGCGGCGAGTGCTTTTTCTGCAAGGATGGCCGCCCCGACATGTGCGACGAGGCGTTTGCACTGATGACGATGGGCACGCTGCCCGACGGCACCACGCCGTTCTCGCAGGTGGATGCGGACGGCGAGGCGGAGGACATCTACATGTTCAGCCAGACCTCCTGCCTGGCCGAGCGCACCGTGGTGCCCGAGACGGCGCTGGTGCCTTTTGCCGAGGGTGTTCCCTTTGAAGTCGCCGCCATCACCGGTTGCGCGGTCATGACCGGCTACGGCGCAGTGATGAACACGGCGGGCGGGGTCGCCGGGCGGCGCGTGGCAGTCATCGGCTGCGGCGGGGTGGGCCTCAACGTTATTCAGGCCGCCAAACTGGACGGCGCGACCAGGGTGATTGCGCTTGACCGCGACGCCCGCAAGCTAGAGGACGCCCGCGCCTTCGGGGCCACCGACGTGATTGACACCTCCAAAGTCGGCGACCCGATTTCCGCCGTGCTGGACCTGACCGACGGCCTGGGCGCGGACGACACCTTTGAAGTGGTGGGCCGCCCCGAGACTATCCAACTGGCCTACGGACTGACCCGCAAGGCCGGCAAGGTCGTGGTGGTGGGCGTCGCCAGCCCCGACCAGACGGTGGAACTGGGCGCGTTCGGCATTCCTGCCGAATCCAAACTGATTACCGGCAGCTGGTACGGTCAGGCGGTGGCGGGCCGTGACCTGCCGCTGATTCTGGAAAAATACCGCGCTGGTGGGCTGAAGCTGGATGAACTCATCAGTCACCGCTACACGCTGGATGAGTTGCCGCAGGCACTTGAGGCTCTGGAACGCGGCGAGTTGCGGCGCGGCGTGGTTCTGATGGGGGAACAACCATGAAGTTGCACGAGGGTGTCATTTTTCTGGACGGCCAGTTTCAGGAGCGTAGCGCGAAACTAGAGGTCATCAACCCGTCCACCGCGCAGCTTCTCGGTCACAGTGTGGAAGGTTCTGCCGCCGACATAGACGCGGCGGTGGAACTGGCGCAGGCCGCGCATGACAGCCGCGCCTGGACGAGCATTGACCCGCTGGAACGCACCCGCATCCTGGGCCGCGCCGCGCAGCTGATCCGCGAGCGCGAGGCCGATTTCAGCGCCGTGATGAGCGCCGAGATGGGCATGACCCTCAATTTCGCGGGCTGGATGGAAGTCCCGATGGCCGCCAATGCGCTGGATTTTTTCGGGTCGCTGATTCCCCAGCCGAAAGGCGTCACCGCGCCGTTTAGCCTGGCCGGGCCGCAGGGTGACTACCTCGCCATGACGCTCAAGCAGCCCATCGGGGTGGCGGGCCTGATTACTCCCTGGAATTTTCCGCTACTTATGCCGGTCTGGAAGGTGGGCGCGGCGCTGGCAGCGGGTTGCCCTTGCGTGCTCAAGCCCGCGCCACAGAGTCCCTTCACGGCGCTACTGCTGGCCGAGGTGCTGCACGAGGCGGGTGTGCCGGAAGGCGTCCTGAGCGTCATTCCCGGCAGCGACGAGGCGGGCAAGGCGCTGGTGGCGCATCCCGGCGTGCCCAAAATCGCCTTCACCGGCAGCACCGAGACGGGCAAGCACATCATGCGCTCGGCGGCTGACCACCTCAAACGGGTCACGCTGGAACTCGGCGGCAAGAGCGCCAACATCTTCTTTGACGATACCGACTTGGAAGAAGCCGTGTCAGGGGCGCTGTTCGGCATCTTCCTGAACAGCGGGCAGGTCTGTCAGGCCGGGTCACGGGTGCTGGTGCAGCGCGGGATTTACGAGGCTTTTACCGCCCGCCTCAAGGAGCGCGTGGAGGAAATGACGGTGGGCGATGCGGGCGACTTCACCTCCGACATCGGCCCGGTGGTCAGCCGCGAGCAGTGGGAACGGGTGCGCGGCTACATTGCGCAGGGCAAGGAGTCCGGCGCGACGCTGCTCACGGGCGGCGGCAACGACGTGGAGGGCGACGGCTTCTTCGTGTCGCCCACAGTCTTTACCGGCGTGACTGCAGACATGCCCATCGCCGCCGAGGAAATCTTCGGCCCGGTGCTGGCGGTCATTCCCTTCGACACCGAGGAAGAGGCCCTGAGCATCGCCAACCGCTCGCTGTACGGGCTGGCCGGTGCGGTCTGGACGCGCGACATCAAGCGGGCGCTGCGCTTTGCCCGTGACCTGCAGGCGGGCACAGTCTGGGTCAACACTTACCAGATTCTCTCGCCCACGCTGCCTTTCGGCGGCTTCAAGCAAAGTGGCCTGGGCCGCGAACTGGGGCCGCAGGCGCTGGAGCCGTACCTGGAAACCAAGAGCGTGATTGTTGACCTGAACGACACGCCGATGCAGATGTTCTGATTGCGCTAGGAAGTGCCACGCGACGGCCTGGGTGACCCGGTCGGTGGCTCTTCGGTCGTCATACGGGTTTTGATACGGCTTTGAACTATACTTTGCGCATCCGGGAAAACCACCCGAATCCGCTACGCTCCGTTCAAAGCCGTATCTTCTTTTACTCGCTCCGCTCGGAAATATATTGATAACGAGTTAAGTTGATGTCGCATCGGTGTTCAGGCCAAGAAGCTTGGCCGGGAGCTGGCGGTAACGAATCTTGGGCCAGATGGTTCTCAGGTACTTCTTAAGCTGCTCTAGCGTTTCTGGACAGAAATTGGCAAGGTGGTGCCGCTTCACATAGGCCCACACGAGTTCAATCGGGTTCAGTTCTGGACTGTACGCTGGGAGATAGGTCAGACTGAGTCGCTGATGCTCCGCCAGGAAGGCCGAAACGGCCTTCGCCTTGTGAATTTTCGCGTTGTCCACAACAACGGTGACCTTTCCCTTGATATGGCGCAGCAAGTGGCTCAGGAACGCGATGAATCCAGCCGCTTTGATAGAGCCTTCGTGCGTTTGCTGAAAAAACTGGCCTTCAGACGTGATTCCGCCGATGACGGAAAGCTTTTTCCAGTTGGTTTTGGCAAAAATCACCGGGGTTTGCCCACGAGTCGCCCAGGTATTGCCGACAACTGGTTTCATGCTGATCCCAACTTCATCGGCCCAGACGACGGTTT
>JAGLBK010000169.1 GCA_018260275.1 Deinococcus sp. | reverse complement strand
GATGCTGAGCACCCGGATGTCGTGCAGCTTGGCAATTTTGCTGAGGTTGCCGTCGTTGGTCAGCAACTTGGCCCCGGTTTCGCGGGCCAGCCGGATAAGCTTATCGTCCGTGGTCAGCAAGTTGGCATCGTCCCAGTCCTCGATGCGAATAGGATGCACTTCACGCAGGTCTTCCAGAACGCTGAGGCCCCGCTTGCCGCGCGTGCGCTTCTGGGGGTCGGCGTGGTCGCTGAGGGTCTGGAGTTCACGCAGAATGAAGGCAGGCACGATCAGTTCGCCGTCGATAAAGCCAGTCTTGGCGAGGTCCAGAATGCGGCCATCGATGATGACGTTGCTGTCGAGAATTTTACCGCCGGGCTTGAGCTTGACCTGGGCAAACGTGAGCGCCCCGAACGCGTCAGCGTTTCGCATGGCGAAGGTGATGAAAAAGGCGGCCAGCAGCACGGTCACGCCCACGTTCAGCCACCACGAGTAGATGGGCAGCGCCCGCAGCAGGTTGCCGAGCAGCACACTGAGCAGCAGCGCCACGATCAGCCCGAAGGTGGCGGCCGCTACCTTGGCAGGAGCCAGCGTTTCATACCAGGCTTTGGCAACAGCGTACTGCTTCAGAACGTATTTCTCCGCGCGTGGCGCGAGCAAAAGCCCCGTGAGCATAGCGGCCAGCATCAGACTGACGGTATTGAGCCTTGCGGTATCCGGCATGCCGCTGGCCGCCAGAATACCTCCAGCACAGTACCCGAGCAGCAGTCCCAGCAACATCATCGCAAGTCGAAAAGCCAGCATTCTGGCCGTAGTCTACTCGCTGCCCCCACCGGAAGTCAGCCCAGCCGGTGACTTAGCCCGGCCCAAAACTTGGCTGGCCGCGTTACCGGCACAGTTGCTCTCATCCGCTCCGAACTTCCTGGCGGCCCGGCGTACCGTAAATCCTGACCACGGCTTGGCGCCGCGACGCCCCTGCTCTTTGCACTGCCTTTACACTGAGCAGCACCATGACAACCCACTCCCCGAGCACTCACACGCCAGGCCCGAACACCCACTTGAGCGTCGACGACGCCATCGACCGGATCGGTCTGGGGCCTTTTCAGTGGCGGCTGCTGGCGATCTGCGGGCTGACCTGGGCCGCCGACGCGATGGAAGTGCTGCTGGTCGGCTTCATTTTGCCCGGCGTGAGCAAAAGCTTCGGGCTGGTCAAAGGGTCGGCGCAGGCCACCGGGCTGCTGAGCGCCACCTTCCTGGGCATGCTGGTCGGCGCGTGGTTCTGGGGCCTTATGGCAGACCGCTTTGGGCGGCGCACCATCTTTCTGATCACCGTGAGCCTGGGGGTGATTTTCGGACTGTCCGGGGCCTTCGCGCCCACGGTCCTGACGCTGAGCCTCTGCCGCTTCCTGACGGGGTTCGCCATCGGCGGCACGCTGCCGGTGGACTACGCGATGATGGCCGAATTCGTGCCGACACCCTGGCGCGGGCGGTTTCTGGTGTATCTGGAATCGTTCTGGGCCATCGGAACGGTCATCATCGCGGGGCTGGCGTGGTTTATTTCGTCCCTCGACCCGGCTACGCTGTTCACCGACTCCTGGCGCATTCTGCTGGGCTGCGCGGCCATTCCGGGCATCGTGGGGCTGCTGGCGCGGCTGGGGCTGCCCGATTCGCCCCGTTCGCTGCTGAGCCGAGGGCACCCGCAGCAGGCCCAGGAAGCCGTGGCGCGGGTCGCGCGGGCCAATGCCGCCGCCCTGCCCAGCGGCCAGCTCGCCCTGCCCAATGTGCCCAGACTGAGCGCCGCCAGCCTGTTTCAGGGCGCCCTCAGCCAGCGCACCCTGCTGCTCTCGGTGGTGTGGTTCGGCTTGAGCCTGGGCTACTACGGCATCTTTTCGTGGCTGCCCAGCTACCTGAGGGCGCAGGGCATGGACATGGGACTGGTCTACCGCACCACCCTGCTGCTGGCGCTGGCGCAGCTGCCGGGCTATCTGCTGGCGGCGTACCTGGTCGAGAAGGCCGGGCGGCGGGTCACGCTGGTGGGGTTCCTGGCGGTCAGTGCGGTGGCGGCGTTCCTGTTTCTGCTCGCCGCCACACCGGGCGCGGTGCTGGGCACCTCCATGCTGCTTTCGGCGGCGCTGCTGGGGGCCTGGGGGTCGCTCTACGCTTACACGCCCGAACTGTTTCCCACGCAGGTCAGAACCACTGGGGTCGGCTTTGTGAGCGGCATCGCGCGGCTGGCGAGTGTACTGTCGCCCAGCATCGGGGCCATGCTGCTGACCGGGCAACTGCCGGTGGCGCTGGGGGTGTTCGCGTTATCTTTCGCGGTCGCGGCGGCCTGTGCCTGGGCCATCGGCATCGAAACGCGCGGGCAACAGCTGAGCGAGACGGCCACTTGAGCGGCCCGCAGAACCTCAGGACTTACGCGAAATAAAATCAGATCGCGTCCGGTACGCTGTTTTTAGCTCCTCCCTCCTTGCGTGGGACTGGTACAGCTCGCACCGTGAGAGGCTGGGACTCGCAGAGCGCACAGCGAGGGGGGTGGGCGGCGAAGCCGTCTCAGCGCGGGAAAACTATTTTTGATCTTCAGAGGACAAATAAATAACGCGTAAGTTCTGACCTTTCAATCGCAAACCAAATACAGGAGACTGCCGCATGACCATTCCGCCCATTCTGTTTACCGACCTGTACCAGCTGACCATGATGCAGGGCTACTTTCTGTACGGCCTGCACCAGCAGGAAGCCGTCTTCGACCTGTACTACCGCCGCAACCCGTTTCAGGGCGGCTACGCGGTCTGGGCGGGGCTGGATGTAGCGCTGAACTACCTGGAGGGCCTGAAATTTTCGGAAACCGACCTCGCTTACCTGAAGTCGCTGGGCCAGTTCCGGCCCGAATTTCTGGACGCCCTGCGCGGCTGGCGCTTTACCTGCAAGGTCACGGCGTTCCCGGAAGGCAGCGCGGTCTTCCCGTCCGAACCGCTGCTGAGCGTACAGGGGCCGCTGTGGGAAGCCCAGCTGGTCGAGACGGCCCTGCTCAACGTGCTCAACTTTCAGACCCTCATTGCCACCAAAGCGGCCCGCTGCGTGACGGCGGCGCAGGGGGGCGAACACAAGGGCACCATCGTCGAATTCGGGGCGCGGCGGGCGCAGGGACCAGACGGCGCACTGGGAGCGGCCCGCGCCTCGGTGGTCGGGGGGGCCAGGGGCACCAGCAACGTCGAGGCGGCGCAGCGCTACGGCCTGCCCGTGACCGGCACGCACGCCCACGCCTGGGTCGAGAGCTTTGCGTCCGAGCTGGACGCCTTCCGGGCCTACGCCGAGATGTTCCCGGATTCCAGTACGCTGCTGCTCGACACCTTCGACACGCTGGAAAGCGGGCTGCCCAACGCGCTGACCGTCGCCAGGGAGCTGCGCGAGAAGGGCCACGAGCTTCAGGGTGTGCGGCTCGACAGCGGCGACCTCGCGTACCTGTCGGCGCGGGTGCGTCAGGCGCTCGACGAGGCCGGATTTCCGGACGTCAAAATCGTGGCGAGTAACGACCTGAGCGAGTTCGTGATCGAATCGGTCATCCGCGAGGGTGGGCGCATCGACGTGTACGGCATCGGCACCCAGCTGGCGACGGGCGGCGGCGACGGCGGCGGGGCACTGGGCGGCGTGTACAAACTGGTCTCGCTGGGCGGCACCGACAAGATGAAACTGACCGGCGACCCCAGCAAGTCCAGTATTCCGGGCGTCAAACGGGTGTTCCGCGCGACCGACCCGGAGGGACAGACCGTCTGGGACGTGGTCGCGCACGAAGCCGACCACAGCCCGCTGCCCGGCGAGCGCGTCAGCGACCCCAGCAACCCGCTGCGCTCGGCCCGTATCAACCCCGATCTGGTGTGGCACGATGCCCGGCAGGTCGTGATGGACTTGGGCCTGCGAACCCAGCCGCGCGAGACGCTGGCCGAAGTCCAGGCCCGCGCCGCCCACGAACTGGCGCACCTGCCCAGCGGCACCCTGCGCCTGCTCAACCCGCACATCTACCGTGTCAGCCTCAGCCGCCCGCTCCAGGAACACCGCGACGCGCTGGTGAGCGAACTACGCGAACGCCACGGGCTGTGAGAATGCCCGACCCGCCGACCGTCCCGCCGCATGGTCCGCAAACCGCTGTGTACATTGGACGCTTCGAGCCGCTGCACGACGCCCATCTGCACACCATGCTCAGCGCCCTGGAACGCCACGCCCGGCTGACCGTGCTGCCCGGCAGCGCCAATCTGGCCCGCAGTATGAAAAACCCCTGGACGACCCCCGAACGCGCCCGCATGATCCGCGTCGCACTTCAGGCCGAAGGGGTGGACCTGCGCCGCGTGCGCCTGCGGCCCCTGCCCGACGAATTCGACATGACGCTGTGGGCGGGTCAGGTGCGCGAGCGAGTGGGTACACCAAACGCCGTGCTGGTCGGCTTCGACAAGGACGCCAGCAGCAGCTACCTGCACTGGTTTCCCGAGTGGCAGGTCGAACCTGGCCCGGTCACGCCCGGCCTGAGTGCCACCGACCTCCGCGCCGCCTACTTCGAGGAACGCCCACTGAGACAGCTTCCTGCAGCAGTGCGAGATTTTCTGGAAGCTTTCCGGCAAACGCGCACTTTTCGCCGCCTGCAAACAGAACATTTCGCGGTGCTGGCCCGGCGTGAGGCCCTCAAAAAACAGGCCAGCCCGCCCGCCTTGCAGGAGGTACGTTTTCTGCACGTCAGCGGGGGGCAGGTGTGGCTCAATCGCCGCCGCGACCCGGTGGGGAACGGCCTGTGGGAACTGCCGGGGCACTTGCTGGCCGCAGGCGACTTACATGATTTCCAAGAAGGCGAGGCAGCCCCCGCTCCCGCCCGCATTTTCGATCATCCCTCGCGTTCGCTGGTGTGGCCCACGGCGGCGCGGGTCGTGCAGCAGCCGGGCGGAGGCACCCCCATACCGCTGCACCTGGCCCTCGGTCGCCCCCACCGCTTTTTCGAGGACCATCACGTCATTCTGCGGCGAATGCTGTTTCCCTGAGCAGTGACCGGACCCCCTGCACCGCCGTGATTTTCCCGGCCTGCACCTCGGCCCGCAGGCGGCGAAGTTCCGAAGCGTCCACCCCGGCCTGAAAAGCCCGCCAGGCCGCCTCGCGCAGCAGTTCGTCGAACCACACGGCGGTCTGGTAACGGCGTTTTTCGGCCAGATCGGTGGACTGGGCATACTCCTGCACTTTGGCCCACAGCTCGGCAATGCCTTCACCCGTCAGCGCCGAGGCCCTGAGCGCCTGGGGCCGCCACGGGGCGTCGTGCGGGGTCAGCAAGGTCAGGGCGGTGCGCAGTTCGGTCTGGGCGCGGGTGGCGGCCCTGGGGTCCAGATCGGCCTTGTTGACCACACACAGGTCGGCCAGTTCCATGATGCCGCGCTTGATGCCCTGCAACTCGTCGCCCGCGTTGGGCAGGGTCAGCAGCACGAACAGGTCGGTCATGGCCGCCACATGGGTTTCGGATTGCCCGACGCCCACCGTCTCGACCAGAATCACGTCGTAGCCCGCCGCCTCGCACAGCGTGATCGTTTCGCGGGTGCGGCGCGACACGCCCCCCAGCGTGCCGCCGCTGGGACTGGGACGGATAAAGGCGTTCGGATGCACCGTGAGCTGCGGCATCCGGGTCTTGTCGCCCATGATGCTGCCGCCGGTGCGGGCGCTGCTGGGGTCCACCGCCAGCACCGCGACTTTGTGGCCCTGATTCGCCAGATACAGGCCCAG
>JAGLBK010000168.1 GCA_018260275.1 Deinococcus sp. | reverse complement strand
GCCGAGCAGCCCGACCCCGGCTCGCGCTTGTTGCACGGCGTGGTCAGGTCCTGAAAGTACACGCAGCGGGTGCGTTGCAGCAGGTTGCCGCCCGTGGTCGCCATGTTCCGCAGCTGCCCCGAAGCGCCCGCCAGCAAGGCTTCGGACACGAAGGGATACTTCTGGCGAATGAGCGGGTTGGCCGCCATAGCGCTGTTTTTGACCAGGGCGCCGACCCGCAGGCCGCCGCCCGGCAGCTCGGTGATCTCGCTCAGGTCGAGGCGCGACACGTCGACCAGCTGGTCCGGTGTGCGAATGCCCAGGCGCAGATGATCGACCAGATTGGTGCCGCCCGCCAGAAAAGCGCCCTCAGCCGTGATTTTTGCCAGCGCGTCGGGCACGCTCGCGGCGCGTTCGTAGCTAAAGGGTTTCATCGTCTGGCTCCGGCGGTGGCGGGAACAGGCAGCGGCTCGACTACCTGGGTGTCCTGCGAACCCGCCACTTCACGGATGGCCGCGACGATGTTCACGTAAGCCCCGCAGCGGCAGAGGTTGCCGCTCATGCGCTCGCGGATTTCCTCGTCGGTCAGCTCAAAGGGCGCGTTCACGTCGGCAATCAGGTGGCTGGGCGTCACGTGGCTGGGCATCCCGGCGGCGTACTCGCCGAGCATCCCCACCGCCGAGCAGATCTGGCCCGGCGTACAGTAACCGCACTGAAAGCCGTCGTGTTCCAGAAAAGCCTGCTGCATCTCGCCGAGGTGGTCCACCGTGCCCAGGCCCTCGGCAGTCACGACTTCCGCGCCGTCATACGAGGCCGCGAGGCACAGGCACGACAGCACCCGCTGCCCGTCCATCAGAACGGTGCAGGCTCCGCACTGGCCGTGGTCACAGCCCTTTTTGACCGACATGACGCCGAGGTGGTCGCGCAGGGCGTCGAGGACGCTGACGCGCGGATCGAGGTCGAGGCTGCGGGCCTGACCGTTGACTTTCAGGTGTACGGGGATAGTCATAACTTGGCTCTCTCTTTGGATGAATGAGGGCTTTGGGTGAATGGGGGGGGCGGAAAAGCAGGTGAGCCGTGTGGCGAGTAGGCCGTAAAAGTAAAATACGCGGTCAGAAAAGAGACTTACAGTTCGGCGGGGCCGTTTGGCGTCAGCAGTGAGGCCCGCAGTTCGGTCTGCGGCGCCCCGTACACTTCGACCGCTCCCGTAGCCACCTCACCGGCAAAATCGATCCGTTTCAGTATGTCACGCAGCAAATCGGGCTGTGGAGTCCCCAGCCGCAGCCGTTCGAGCCGTACCCCCCGTCCGGGCAGGCGTGTGGCCGGGGAAGGCGTGTGCCAGCGGATCAGCGAAGGGGCCGCGCCGCCCAGCGGCAGAGCACCGTCGGCGGGTACGGTCAGCTGCCAGCGGTTGTCGCCGCGCGTCAGCTCCAGCACCTCCGAATTCAGCACTCCTGAATCCCGCAAAGCGGAGTCAGGCGGCCACTGGTCTACAGCGGCGACCCAGTGAATCAGGGCTGGGCCAGCGCTCAGGCGCCGCTGCATGGCGGGGGTATCCAGCTCGAACCAGCGCGGGCGCGGGGGGCCGGGGGCCGCCGGATCGACCGCGATCACTTCCAGATAGCTGCTCCCAAGCGACAGCAGCAGGTTGTGGGTGCCGAAAGTGGGGTGCTCGCCTCCGGGGTCCAGCGGCGCCCCCAGACGGCTTTCGAGCCACGCGCGGCCCTCTTCCAGCGTGCGGGCAGCGACCACCAGATGGTCAATGCGGGCGCTCATGCTCCCCTCGGGCGGCTCATGGCCTGAAGGTCGCCCAGCACGATGGCCGCTGCCTTTTCGCCGCTTTCCATCGCGCCCTGAATCCCGCTCATCGACGTGACCTCGCTCGCCAGCACCACGCCGGGCAGGGGAGTCGCGTGGCCGGGCAGGCGGCGGGCATAGTCGGCGGGCTGCTCGAACTGGGCGTGGGCTATGCGCTCGGTCCCCAGGGTTCGCAGGCGGGCCACCTCCTGCGCCGGATACCAGCGGCTCAGTTCGCCGCGCACGCGGGCGTCGAGCGCTGCATCGTCCAGCTCAGGCTGTCCCAGCACGGTCACGGTCAGCAGGTGCTGGCCTGCCGGGGCACGCGCCGGAATCACGTTGCTGAGCCAGTGGGCATTGTGGATATACCCACCGTCGAGGTTGAGCAGCAGCCTTTCCTGGGGGTCCAGCCGGGTAGGGCTGGCGTAATACAGGTACGTACTCGCCAGGCTGCCCCGGTCGGTGTCTGCGCCGGTGAGGGCCTGCGCGGTGCGGGGGTCGGTCGCCACGACGACGTGCCGGGCATCGAGTTCCCCCTGCGAGGTCTGCACCGTGACCTGGGGACCGTGACAGATCAGCCGGTCGACCCGCACCCCGCACTCGATTTCCAGCCCCGCGGCCAGTTGCCCGGCCAGGGTACTCATACCGCCTTTGGGCAGGGCCGCCCCGCCGTCCATCAGCATGCGGAAGTAATAGCGGAACAGCCGCGCCGACGTCGAGAGATCGCGCCGCAGAAAAATGCCGCCGAAAAAAGGCCGGAAGAAATGATCGATGGTCGCCCCGGAAAACCCCGTGCGCCTGAGAAACTGCTCGGTGCTCTCGTCGGGGCCGTTCAGCAGTTCGTGGGGGGCGGGGCCGCGCAGTTGCAGAGCCAGCCGCGCCAGCCTGAGTTTGTCGCCCAGCGGAAGCAGCGAAGTCGAGAGGGTGCCCGGAATGCCCGCCGGGTCGCGGAAGGGGTCGCCCATGACGTCGGCCCGTGTTCCGAGCCGCAGTACCGCCGCCGAGGGCAGGGGCACCAGATCAAGGTCCGGCAGGCTGAGGTGACGGCGCACCGCCGGATAGGCCGGAAACAGCACCTGATACCCCGCGTCCAGGGTGAACCCGCCGGTCTGCCGTGAACGCACCCGCCCGCCGATTGTGGGGGCGGCTTCCAGCACGCGCACCCGCTGCCCGGCGCGGCTGAGCACTCGCGCCGCCGTCAACCCTGCTAGTCCCGCGCCAATAACCAGAACGTCTTGCATGCCTCAGGCTAAAGCACAAGGCGGGCGGCAAAGCGGCGTGCCATCAAGTGCAGCGCTTTCAGAGCGGTTTGCCTGCAAAAGGCACGGTGTTTGTGGCCCCTCACGCCGAACGGGTAGGCCGCCGGAAGCGTCTGCGCCTGCTATGCTGCTGATTAGTATGGAACGCACTTTTGCAATGATTAAACCCGACGGTGTGCGTCGCGGTCTGACCCCGGAAATTCTCACCCGCCTTCAGCGCAAGGGCTACCGCGTCGTGGGCCTCAAGCAGATGATGATCAGCCGTGAACTGGCTCAGTCGCACTACGCCGAGCATAAGGAGCGCCCCTTTTTCGGTGAGCTGGTGGACTTTATTACCAGTGGCCCCGTGGTGGCTATCGCCCTGGAAGGCGAAAACGCCATTACCGGGTGGCGCGGCATGATGGGCGCGACCAACCCTGCCAACGCTGCTCCGGGCACCATTCGTGCGGATTTTGCCACGACCACGGGTGAAAACGTTACGCACGGCAGTGACAGCCCTGAAAGTGCCCAGCGTGAACTGGGGCTTTTCTTCAAGCCTGACGAACTGCTGTCCTGATGGTGTAGCGGCGGGCTTGTCCACTCTTACCGTGAGGCATAGGTAGACAACGCTGCTCATAAGTCATAAGACAGTGCTTTGAATTCAACACCTGGAACGCGGAGCAGTGGTCCAGTGGTGCTCCACAGGTGCAGTACCCTCCATGCCAGGAAACTGGGAACCGGATGTTTCTGTTCTCGGCTTCCTGGCATTATTTTCGTAGTTTGCGGAACGTAAAGGATTGAACTGTGTCTTCAGTCTGCTCAGGCTCATGACCGTATGCTCTGCTAGCAAGGCTTTTCTGTTTGACCCGCCCCCGACCTCAGGAAAGCGGCCGCCGGAAAACAAAGCGGCAGCCGGAAAACTACGTAGACCTTTGTCAGAGCCTCTCATCTAGACTTTTTTCAGATTATGGCCCAGACCCCACCCCAATCGGCTGAACATCTGCTCGAGCGTACCCGCGAGCAGGTCAGGCTGGTTGCCGGCGCCGCTTTTTTGCTGTACTTCCTGCTGGTCAATCTTCTGAAGATTCCGGCCCAGACGCCCGAATTACAGGGGGGGCGCTGGTGGGGTGTGGCTGGCGTTCTGATTTATCTGGTCCTCAACGGTCTGGGGATTCTGAAAAACCGTCTGATCAATCTGGCGACGTATATTCTGGTCATTCTGGCCCTGTGGTTCGGTGCCAGTCAGGCGCTCAGGCATGGCCTTTCCCCGATTCCGCTGGTGCTCTGGACCATGTTTCTGAGCACCACGTTCTATGTCATGCTGGGTTCGGTCACCGGCACGGCGCTTTCTCTGTTTCTGGGGCTGGGGCTGGGGGCCCTGGTGGTGGTCTACCCGCCCATTCAGTCCATGCTGTTCTGGGTCACGAGCGGAGTCCTGCTGTTGGGGCTGTGTATCATCAATTTCATTTTTATGCAGTTCATCGAACAGAACGTGGTGCTGCACGACCAGGCCAGCGACAAGCTGCGGGCCGCGCGGCGCGACGCTCTGACCGGTGTGCAGGGGCGTGCGGCGCTCGAAGAGGAGCTGAGGCGGGCCATACGCCATGCCCACAAGAGCGGAACCCCGCTGAGCGTCATCATGACCGACATCGACCATTTCAAGCGCGTGAACGATCAGCACGGGCACAGCGCCGGGGATGACGTGCTGCGCTCGTTCGCCAAACGGCTGCGGCGCAATGTCGGGGGCATGGGAGGCAGCGTGGGGCGCTGGGGCGGCGAGGAATTTCTGGTGATCATTCCTGGCATGGCCCGCCCCGACGCCGTGGCGCTGGCCGAGCATCTGCGGGAGCAGGTCAGTATCAGCCCAATAGCGGGTCTGGAGGTCACGGCCAGTTTCGGCGTCGCCTCTGTCCGGCGCGACGACGATATCGACGAATTGTTCGCGCGTGCCGACGAACGCCTGTATGAGGCCAAGAATGCGGGCCGTAACCTCGTGCGCTGAAGCCTGGGAGGCCGGAAGCACCGACCTGAGCGAGACTAATTGTGAAAACTCGCCAGGAGCTCTGGCCTCTGCTGGGCGGCGTACCCACGGGTCATGAGCTGTAATCCCGAGTCCTGTTCCAGAACAAGTACGTTTTTCAGTGTACCAGACGCAATCAACAGGGCAGGTCCGGCAGGGGTAGTTATCTGTTGCGCTCCCTGGCCTGCCAGAGTACCCGCGCTGAATTTGGGCCGTTCTATGGTCATGGTCCAGGCGAGCGGGCGGGCGTCGCTGTTATAGTCCACATTCACACTCTGTGCTGCCAGCGGGGGGCGCGTTTTCCAGGTGACGCGGCGCAGGCCTTTGCCCAGGCGGGGCCGGGCATCGGCGCTGGCATCGTAGGAACCGGCAGCCGTGAACATGACCTTGCTGGTCAGGTCGTCGGGGGCGTGCTTGGCGCAGGCTCCCAGCAGGGAGAGGGCCAGCAGAGTGGGCAGGGCAGGACGCACCCAGACACCATACGCGGATTCGGGACTGGGGTTTGGGGCGGCGATTCGGGCGGTCGGCACTGACCCGAGATGCCGCCAAAAACGGTGTCGCTGCCGAAGTTTTGGCTTCATGCTGCTTTAACCAGGCATGCTAGAATTCAGTTTGTGTGTCTCCGGCAGTCATCCCACATTCCCGGTACTGACCGGGAGAACAAAACACGAACGCCACCCGTAAAGGCGGCGCAGTTCGGTGTTGCGGTTGTGGT
>JAGLBK010000167.1 GCA_018260275.1 Deinococcus sp. | reverse complement strand
GGTGAGGAGTCGTGGCTTCCAAACCTCAGACATGTCCAGAGTTTACAATTCGACAACAACTTTCCGCGTTATCAATACGAACATCGCTTTCACGAACTTTACCCTGACCCATGACAAACATTCCGGCCAGCACAGCCAGAGCAAAACTCGCCCCATTGATTCCCTGAAGAATGCCGCTGACGACGCCTTTCGCAGACAAGAAGAAATAACCGGTAACTGCCCCTACCAGCGCTCCAGCCAGGCCCCAGAGTGCCCCTGTTTGAGCAAGGGACAGAGCTACAGAGAAACGTGAAGTGATTTTGTCTTGCTGCATTTGGCCTCCCAGAGTTACTGGTTTCTGATACGGGCAATACGCAAGCAAAGTTCCCAGCTTTCAGGAAAAACCGGCCCACCCCCACCTCCGCAGTATCCTGAACCCGATGACGCTTTATAGCCATGAGCTCGAAGTGGCCGAAGCCCTGGCCCGTGCGGCAGGCGCCCTGCTGCTTCAGCACCGCCGCGACGGCTTTACGGTCGAGCACAAGACCAGTATTCACGACCCGGTGACGGTGGCGGACCGCGAGGCGTCGGCCCTGATCTTGGCAGGCCTAACCCATGAGTTTCCTGCCGACGGCCTTCTCAGCGAGGAAGAAGTGGACAGCCCGGAGCGCCTGGAACGTGAGCGGGTCTGGATCATCGACCCTATCGACGGCACCCAGGAATTCACGACGGAAAGCCCGGACTTTTGCGTCAGCATTGGCCTGGCGATTGGTGGTGAGGCCGTGCTGGGCGTGGTTTATGCTCCGGCCACAGATGAGCTGTTCAGTGGCGCAGTCGGTGGGGCAGTTGCCAAAAACGGGCAGCCAGCGGGGTTTTCGGCGCGTCAGGATTACCGCGTCAGTGTTTCGGACACCGAATTCAGGCGCGAACTGGGTAGGTACGGCGTGCCCGGCATGGTGCCCAGTGGCAGCATTGCCCTGAAGCTGGCCCGGCTGGCTGCGGGTGAGGCCGACGCGACTTTTACCATTTCGCCCCGCAGTGAGTGGGACATCGCGGCGGGAGACGCCCTGCTCAGGGCCGCTGGGGGTGAACTGCGCCGCCGGGACGGGACACCGATTCCCTACAACAGGGCGCACCCACACATCGAGCAGGGCATTATCGGGGGCCGCCCGGAAGCGGTGGACTGGCTGACTGGGCAGTTGCAGGCGCGGGCCGTTCCCGTGGTGCACCTGCGGCTGATCGATACCGATCCGGCATGGGGCGTGCTGAGTGAAAGCGATCAGGTAGAGCTGGCCGGGCATTCGGGCGTTTGCATTCGGTACGCCGGGGCGCAGTTGCTGGGGCTGCTGGTCGTAGACCTCGATACGCAGCGCGTCGAGCGGGCCGAGGGAGACGCTTTTCATCTTGCGAGACTGACCAGGGACGTGACCCGCGCCTTCGGCCCAGTTCAGCCCGCGTGACCTCTGCCGCATATGTCCACTATGGCCGGGTGACCCTCAAGCCCGTGCTGGACTTCACGCCTGCCGAGTGGCGCACGGTGTACCGCTTCTTTCGTGACCGCGAACTGGCCGAATGGAACGACGCCAAGCCTATCCGGCTGCCCGAATTTCTGTTTCGCAAGATTATGAAAGACGAGGAAAAGACCGGTGAGCGTGCGGGTTTCGGCGTGCTGGACGAGCATGGCAAGCTTATCGGCAATGCGGAGTTGTACGACTTTCGGCCCTCGCCACCGCTGCGGGCTACGGTTGCTACCCTCGGAGTGATGATTGGGTTTCCTGCCCTCTGGGGCCAGGGCTATGGCCGTGAGACGGTGGAAGCGCTGCTCAAATGGGCTTTTACGGTGCAGGAACCGGCGCTGCAACGGGTCAGGCTGACCACCTTCGGGCATAACCGCCGTGCCCAGCGGGCTTTTGCTGCCTGCGGCTTTCAGGAAATCGGGCGTAGCGAGCACTTGAACCGGACCGATGTCCATATGGAAATGACCCGCTCAGCCTGGCTTGGGCGTCAGGCTTCCTCTTCCTGAGCCTATTCAGCCTGAGCCTGTTCGGTTCAGGCCGAGGCCCGGGACTGCTCCAGCGCGGCCTGTATCCCGCCAGGCAAAGCGGCGGCAATTCGCTCCAGCGTGCGGTTGGCGGCGGCCCGGACCATTTTTTCAAAGGCGGCACTTCCCCATCCCTCGGCCTCTGGAAGCTGTAAATGGGCGCGGAGCTGAAAGGCGAAAGACATCTTGTTCTGGCTATCTACCGTCGCCTGCCCATTGACTTCGACCCAGGCGCGTTCGTCGGGCAGTTCAGCCGCCAGGAGCACGGCACCGTCCGGCGTGCTTTGAAGGCGGCTGCTGAAAGGCAGGTCTACATCACCCAGCATGGCGACAGGCACGATCAGTTCGCCCCGTACCTGCTCCTGCTTAGTGTCCAGTCCACGAATAAACCGCAGCTGTGACAGCGCCACTGCCGGGGTCCGCACAAAGTGCAGGGCGTCCTGGGAGGTCCCTGGGTGACGCAGTTCAAAGCTCTGTGTGGCCTCCAGCAGCATGCTCAGTCCACCCACTCGATCACGATCTGTCCGGCTTCGACGGCAGTTTGCAGTTCGGCGTCGTTGGCGCTGCGTAGCCGGGGCAGGTGCGAAAAACGCGGCGTGGCCGAGGCGAATCCCAGCCGCACCACGACCGCGTCGCTCAGTTCGTCCTTACCGATGCGCCAGACCAGTTGCCCCCCTAGCGCTTCTAGCTGCTGCGTCAGCCCGGTTGGCAAAGGGAGTTGGGTCATACTTTTATTGTAGCGGCGGAGAAGGGAGTGTACTGACCATTCGATGACAAGCTGCTTGGAGCGGGTGCATCCCATCATGCTGGGATAACCGGGCTTAACGCCTCTCTCGGGAAGCAGAAAAACTTGTCTGTGACGTGCTTTCTTAGCCCTCTCCACTCGTGGGACTCGTAGAGCCGCTTGCGGAGAGGGAAGGAGCCGCGAAGCGGCGGAAGGGTGACTGGTACAGCTCGCAGAGAGGGGGCGTGTGACCAGCACAGTAAAAACGACATCCCTTGCCATCTATCCCATTTTGGTGGGATGCACCCGCTTGGAGAACGGCCCTTGATAAATAACTCGCGTAATGTTATCTTTTTCGTCGCTGCCCGGAAGGGCCGCTGCACACAGCATATCGGGTTGTTAGCTCAGTCGGTAGAGCAGCTGACTTTTAATCAGCGGGTCGTAGGTTCGAGCCCTACACAACCCACCACAGAAAAGGCCCGCCTAGTGCGGGTCTTCGCTTTTGTGCTTTGGCCCGCTGTCTTGCCCATTCCATCCTTTTTGCCCATTCTTTGCCCTTTTGTTTTGAGGGGGGTCACGTTGCCAGGCATGGGCCAGCCCCGCAGAAGACCCGGCGAAGAAGAGAAGGCGCGGCCCCTTGCCCTGTCCCCACCCTGTCCCGCCGTGGGGACACTGGCCCCCTTCCAGCTTCTGCCCCGGCCCCTGACTTCTTCCCTTCGCCGGATACCCTGACCGGATACCCCACCCGGCCCCCCTTCCTTTTATGAGACTGCTCATAATCAAAAATCTGAAAAAAGACTTGACCATATACCCTATGTAAAAAAATGGGGACTCTGGGGACAGAATGGGATTTATAAGCGCCCACACGGTATAAACCACTGTCCCCACGCTGTCAGGGGGTGGGGACAGAAAAAAATGACGCCCCGAAAAAGCGCGGCCCAAACGGTACTTTCAGTGTCCCCATTCTGTCCCCACCTTTGGGGACAAGTGGGGACAGCGTGGGGACAGAAGCCCGAAAAGCACCCAAAAAGGGGCCAAAGTGTGAAGCGCGTCACCTTCTGCGACTCTTTTGGCCCCATTTCGTCATGCTCATGTTGCTCATAATCTGCTTATTTTTCGTCTACTTTTCGCACCTTCCGGCGCGGCCCGCCCTTGCCTTTTCGTGGGGACACGGGGCCGCGCCCGGCCCGTTTGGGCGCACCGCTGGCTTCTTCCTTCGCCGGGTCTTCCTGCCCCTGCCCGGCCCGCAGGTCTGCCACCCCGAAGGCCAAAGCGCGCAACTTGTCCGGCAGGGCGTGGGCGTAAATGTTAAGCGTGGTACTGACCTGCGCGTGACCCAAAAGGGCCGCAACCGTTACCGGGTCGGCCCCGTGTGAAATAAGGAAAGTCCCCGCGCTATGCCGCAGGGCGTGGGGGGACAGCAAAGGCACGCCCGCCCGCTCACAGGTGCGCCGCATAATCGCCCGGGCGCTGTCTTGCCGCAGGAAGTCCCCCGAAAGGGCAGAAGGGAAAAGCGGCCCCGTGCTGACCCCTGCCGCGTTCTTAGGCCAGACCTTGCCGTGTATGCGCGTTTCCTGTGCGATATGCCCGCGCATCTCTTCCAACACTTCCAGGGCGTCCGGGTGCAAGGGAATGACCCTCTTTCCCTTCGCCGTCTTCGGGGTGTTGGTGTACGCCTTGCCCTCAAAGTCACTGCGGGTCTTCGTGACGTACACACAGGCTGCGCCGCTGTCATCCTGGCCCACGTCTTCCCACGTCAGGGCCAGGGCTTCGCCTATGCGTAGCCCGGTCATGCCCACAAAGGCCAGCGGAAGCGCCCACCTGTCAGCCCGCGCCGCTGCCAGGAAGCGCCCTAACTCTTCGGGCGTGAAGTGCTTCAGTTTGGGGGCCGCGTCTTTGGCCCGGCCCGGCTTCGCGTGCAAGGTGGGGTTATCCCTCAGCACACCGTCAGACACCGCCCGCTTATAAGCCCCTGATAGAAGGCTGTGAACCTGCCGCCGCCCGCTGTCCCCTAAGCCCTTTCCTTTGAGGGCGTCAAAGAAGACCCGCAGGCGCTTAGGGTCTACCCCTGCCGCCCTCAGCGGCCCTAAGTCCCCCTGTATGTAGCGGCTGTACAGCTTTTCGTTATTCCACAGGGTACGCTGCGCCCAATCCTGCGCCCGGCCTTCCATGTATTCGGTCACCATCTGGCCCACCGTCAGGCGGTCATTCACGGGCCGTCTTCCGGCGTGGGCGTCTTCCTGCGCCTTCCTGACAGCGGCCCGCATTTCGGTCAGGTTGCGGGCTGTGCCAGAAAGACGGGCCTTGCTTCCATCCGGGTAAGTGACCCGCACGCGCCAGCCCACTGTTCCATTTGCGTTTAGCGTATGACTGCCCTCATGCCACCCGCTGCGCCTGTCTTTTGCTTGCCGTGCCATACCGGACAGCCTAAGACAGAAAAGGGCAAAAAAGGGCAAGGGCAGACAGGCGCACACAGTACGGCGAAGAAGGAAGCCTTATACTGGCCCCCGCTGCTTCTGCCTTCGCCGTGCTGACTGGCCCGGCAGTGAGGGCCGCAGGAAGGGGGGAAGACTTGACCACACATAAAGACAATTCTTTTAAGGCAGACTTACGCCGCTTTGTGAGTGCAAAAGAGGCCCGGCGCGTGTCTGAATTGCCCGCCCATCTTCGCAGTGAAGAGCAGATTAGGCGTGAAATGAAAGAGAGTGTCAGGCGTAACGCCGAAACGCTAAAGATTCTGTCTGAGCTATGACGGGGCCGCTTTCTAATACATACTTCTTTAGGTATAGGGGCATGGATTACCCTACAAAGAAGTATGTATTAACTTTGCATGATGATGTTTTAGAAGTCTCAGCAGGCCGGGCAGGGGTAGCGCAGGGACTAAGAGAAGCGGCCCGGCCCTTTACACAACTGGTTCACATAGAAACGGACAGCGACGCGCCGTATGGCTAGTAAGGGCCAGCGCAGAAGAAGACCCGGCGAAGAAGGAAACGCCCAGCCCGCTGTCTACCGTGGTTTACATCCGGCCCCCACCAAAGAGAAGGAAGCGCAGGCCAGCGCCCCCGCTTCCAGTCCCCACG
>JAGLBK010000166.1 GCA_018260275.1 Deinococcus sp. | reverse complement strand
CGACGAACCCAGCGAGGGCCTCGCGCCGGTCATCGTGCAGCACATCGGTCAGATCATCGCCGAGCTGCAAAAGGAAGGTCTGGCCGTGCTGCTCGTCGAACAGAACCTCAAATTCGCCACCCGCCTCGCCGACCGGCATTACGTCTATGTCGACGGGGAGATCGTCGAGGAAGTCCAGCGCCACGAGGTCGAGGCCCGGCGCGAAGATCTCCTGAAGTATCTCAGCGTGTAAGGCGCTGCTCCGTACTCCAACGCCTTAATTTCGCACGCCCAATTTCACTGCCATTCCACTTCTGTTTCCTATGGAGGAACTGAACATGAAAAAAGTCAATCTGCTGCTCGCTACCCTTTCGCTCTCCGCTGCTGGTCTTGCCGGTGCACAGTCCCTGAGCCTCGCCGACGGCGGCGTCAAACTCGGCGTGCTCACCGATATGTCGGGCGTGTACTCGGAAATGGCCGGACCCGGCAGCGTCAAGGCCGCTCAGATGGCCGCCGACGATTTCATGAAGTCGCACAAGGAGTTCGCGGGTAAGGTCAGCGTGGTCGGTGTGGACCACAACAACAAGGCCGACGTGGCCTCCAACAAGGCCGCCGAGATGATCGACCGCCAGCATGTCGACGTGCTGCTCGACATTCCGACCAGCAGCGCGGCGCTGGCCGCCTCCGAGGTCGGCAAGAACAAGAAGATTCCGGTCATCGTCGTCAGTGGGGGCACCACCGCCCTGACCAACGAGAAGTGCAACAAATACACCTTCCACTACGCCTACGACAACTACATGCTCGCCAACGGCACCGGCACCACCGTGACCAAGAAGGGTGGCAGCAGCTGGTACATCATCTACCCCAACTACGCCTTCGGTCAGGACCTCAACCGGCAGATGACGGCGGCCATCAACGAGAACGGCGGCAAGGTCGTGGGCAGTGACGCCACTCCCTTCCCCAACACCGACTTTTCCTCCTACCTGCTGAAAGTGCAGGCGGCCAAACCCAAGATCTTCGGAACCATGCAGGCCGGAAACGACCTCGTGAACGTGGTCAAGCAGTACAACGAATTCGGCCTCAAAAAGCAGGGCATCGGCCTGAGCACCGGCCTGCTGGGCGAGCAGGAAATCTCCGCGCTGGGCCAGGACGCTTTCGCTGGGGCCATCGCCACGGTGCCCTGGTTCTGGAACCTGGATGCCCGCAGCCGCGTCTGGGCGCTGCAATACAAAAAGCTGTACGGCAAGCTGCCCACCTACATGCAGGCCGGGGTCTACAGTGCTTCCATGACCTACCTGAACGCCGTGGCCCGCGCCAAGAGCGACAGCGGCGAAGCGGTGGTCAAGGCGCTCGAAGGATACAAGTTCAACGACTTCTTTGCCCGCAACGCCATGATCCGCCCGCAGGACCACCGCGTCATCCTCGACGTGTACACCGTGCAGGTCAAGCCTAAGTCGGCGGCCAAGGAAGAGCAGGACTACTTCCAGCGCCTCCAGACCATCCCGGCCGCCAAGGCTTTCACGCCTCTGGCCGAGAGCAAGTGCAAGATGTAAAAAGGGCCTCGGCTGCCCGGCCCCGCCGTATGAGCCGGGCAGCTCCTTTTAAACTGATATGACGATCCAATTCCTGCTTATTCAAGTCTTCAACGGACTGGTAAACGGCGCGTTCTATGCGCTGCTCAGCCTGGGACTCGCCGTGATCTTTGGGATGCTAAGGATCGTCAATTTCGCGCACGGGGCGCTGTACATGCTGGGAGCCTTCACGGCCTTCGCGCTGGGGCAGCTGCTGCACCTGGGGTTCTGGCCTTCGCTGATTATCGCCCCGGTCATCGTAGGTGTGGTCGGCATGCTTATCGAGCGCGGGCTGCTCAAGCGCCTTTACGGGCTGGACGCCAGCTACAACCTGCTGCTGACCTTCGGGCTGACGTTGCTCACCCAGGACCTCGTGAAGCAGGTCATGCTGAGCAAGTTCGCCGTGTCAAGTGCGCCCTACACGCCGCCCGACTCGCTAAGCGGGGTGGTTAACCTGGGCTTCACCATGTTTCCCAAGTACCGCCTTTTCGTGATTGGGCTGGCGCTGGTCATCTGCCTGATCACCTGGTTCGTGATCGAAAAGACCCGTGTGGGAGCCATTATCCGCGCCAGTACCGAAAATCCGGGAGTCACCCGCGCTTTCGGCATCGACGTGAGCAAGTGGGTCACGGGCGTGTTCGGGGTCGGGGTGGGGCTGGCTGGGTTGGCCGGGGTCATGGCGGCCCCGATCTACTCGGTTGATCCCTACATGGGCGCCGAACTGATTATTACGACCTTCGCCGTGGTGGTTATCGGCGGGCTGGGCAGCATCATGGGCAGCATCATCACCGGGTTTGCTGTAGGTGTGCTGGCCGCTATCGGGGCGGCGCTCTATCCGCCCATCGCCAACACGCTGGTCTTTATTCTCATGGCAATTGTGCTGCTGGTGCGTCCGTCGGGCCTGTTCGGGCTGCCGGAGGGGACACGGTGACGGCCCCTACCGATGCCCTGAGCCAGAGCCGGGCGGCCCGCCACAACCGCGCAGCGTGGCTGGTCGGCCTGGGCCTGCTGCTGCTGATTTTGCCGCGCCTGATCTACCCGGTGCTGGCGCTCGATGTCCTGGCCTGGGGGCTGTTCGCAGTTGCTTTTGACCTGCTGTTCGGCTTCGCGGGGCTGCTCAGCTTCGGCCACGCGGCCTTCTGGGGCACCTCCGCATACGTGACCGGCTACCTGCTGGGCCACGGCCAGAGCGTGCCGGTGGCGATGCTGGCCGGGACACTCTCGGCGGGGCTGCTGGCAGTGCCCATCGCCTTTCTGTCGGTTCGCAGCGCAGGCATCTATTTTTCGATGATCACGCTGGCTTTCGGGCAGATGCTCTCGTTCCTGGCCCTGCAATGGACCGACTTTACTGGTGGGGAAAACGGCCTCCAGGGCTTCGCGCGGCCCAATTTTATGGGACTGGATTTCTCGAACGCGACGGTAAGGTACTACTTCTGCCTGGCTCTGTTTGGCGTGGGATTTTACATCGCTTACCGCGCTATCCGCAGTCCTTTCGGCGAAACGCTCAAGGCTGTGCGCGACAACGAGCAGCGGGCCCAGAGCATCGGTTACAACCCTAACCGCTTCAAGTTCACCGCCTTTGTCATCAGCGCTACGCTGGCGGGGCTGGCCGGAAGCATGAACGTTTTCGGACACGGCGTGGTCAGTCTCGACGCCGTGAACTGGAAGACCTCTGGTGAAGTCGTGATGATGACGCTGCTGGGCGGAACCACCACACTGTTCGGGCCAGTCGTGGGCGCGGGGATTGTCTCGCTGCTTCAAGACCGGGTCACGTCGTCCAACCTGCCCACCGGAATCGTGACCGGGCTGGTCTTTGTGCTTGTGGTTCTCTTCTTCCGGCGCGGCGTGGTCGGAACCTTGCAGCACTGGATGCGGCGCAAGTAAATAAAGTTCAGGTAGTACCGATTCCGGTTGAATCCCCAATTTGGGAGATGAAATCCGTATAAAGCGGGGCGGGGTCTGGTCATCAGGGATCAGGCCCCACCTCTTTTGTGCCGGACTCTATAGATGAATGAAGCCATAAGTGGATGCTGGCCCAACTCGCAGTTAGGCCGGGTCTATCTTGTTTACTTTGAGGCCAGACGCGCCGGGTCAATGACCGTTCTCTGGCAGCGCTCCCTTTTTACCCTGGCTCACTTGGAGGAACATCCATGAAACGCATCATCCGTACTGGCCTGATTCTCAGCCTCGCCCTGGCCCCGGTGGCCTCCGCCGAGAACATCGTGGTCGGCAGCAAACTGGACCCCGAAGCACAGATTCTGGGGCAGATGATCCTGCTGACCCTTAAAAATGCCGGGCTGAGTGTGACCGACAAGACCTCGCTGGGTGATACTGGCGTGCTGCGTAAAGCCATTACCTCGGGCGAGGTGGACGTGTACCCCGAGTACACCGGGAACGCGGTCTACATCTTCCCGGCAGCCAAAATCACGCCCAAGCAGGCGGGCAACCCCGGCACGATCTACGGCCTGGCCCGGCAACTGGACAGCAAAAACGGGATCACCTGGCTCAAGCCCGCCAACGTCAACAACACCTGGGTCATCGCTGTGCCCGAAGCGTTAGCCAGAGCTAACAAGCTCAGCAGTGTCGCCAACCTGGCCACGTACCTGAAGGGCGGCGGCAAGTTCAAGATCGCGGGTAGCCCGGAGTTCTTCAACCGCCCCGACACCATGCCCGCCTTCGAGAGCGCGTACGGCTTCAAACTTAGCGGCGATCAGAAGCTGGTGCTGGCGGGCGCGACCCCAACCCAGACCCAGCAGGCCGCTTCGGCAGGCACCAACGGTGTGAACGCCGCCATGGCCTACGGCACCGACGCCACTCTGGACGCGCTGAAGCTGGTCGCGCTGACCGACCCCAAGGGCGCACAGGCGGTCTATCAGCCCGCGCCGATCATCCGCAGCACGACCCTCAAGGACAATCCGCAGGTGGCCGGGTTGCTCAATACCGTTTTTGGCACGCTGGACGCCAAAACGCTGCAAAAGCTGAACGGTCAGGTGGCGCTGGAAGGCAAGACTCCGGCAGACGTGGCGACGGCCTACCTCAAGAGCCGGAAACTGATCAAGTAAGCTGGGCACGCTAAGTGGTGAGTGGGCCGACTTTTTCCACTCATCACTTTTTTTATCCCGCCGCCCCAAGGAGGTTCCTGTTTGTCCGTGCTCTCCTCTCCTCCAGCAGTCCGCACCCGGAAAATCGCGCTGGCGGGCGACCTTCAGGCCGTGTTCTGGCTGGGTGCCTTGCCTATGCTGGCGGCCTGTTGTTTGCCCTGGGTGCTGCTGCGGCCCAACCGGATCGCGCAGGGAGAGTACTTGCCTCTGCCCACCGCGCATCTGGCGCTGGGCCTTGTGCTGGCGCTGGCGGTGCCCCTGACGGCGCGGGTGTGGCCCAGACTGACTGGCGTGCTGGCAAGTGTGGCCCTGGCGCTGGGATTCTGGTGGCTGGGCACACGCACCGGGGCCGCGCTGCAAGGCCAGAGCGATATAGCGCGGGCCAGTGCCAGCAGCGGCGTGTGGTTGTGGCTGCTGGGAGCGGGAATAGCCGTGTACAGCGCGGGCCTGCTGGCCGCCAGATTGGGCGGAATCCACAGATGGCTGCCCTGGCTGTGGCTGCCGCTGCTGCTAGCCACGGTGCTGAGTGGCCAGCTGGCCCACTGGTCGGTGATCCGCGAACTGGGCGGGCAGCAGAGCCGCTTCGTGCAGGAGCTGCTGCAACACCTGCGGCTGGTGCTCTCGGCGCTGGGGCTGGCGGTGGTCATCGGTGCGCCGCTGGCGGTCTGGGCCTCGCGCCGCGAACGGGTGGCGGGCACCGTGCTGGGCCTGGCGAACGGCATTCAGACGGTGCCCAGTCTGGCGTTGCTGGGCCTGTTGATTGCGCCGCTGGCTGCCTTGTCCAGCGCTTTTCCGGCGCTGCGGGCCATGGGAATCAGCGGCATCGGCACGGCTCCGGCGCTCACCGCCATGACGCTGTATGCCCTGCTGCCGATCCTCAGAAACGGGGTGGTCGCGCTGCGCGGCGTGTCGCCCGGCGTGCTGGACGCGGCGCGGGGCATGGGCATGACCGACAACCAGCGCTTCTGGCGCGTGCAGCTGCCGCTGGCCCTCCCGGTGTGGCTCAGCGGCATCCGGCAGGCCGCCGTGGTGCTGGTGGGCGTGGCGAGCGTGGCCCAGCTGATCGGCGCGGGCGGGCTGGGCTACTTCATCTTCAGCGGGATGCAGAGCGGCGCGGGCGACCTGATTTTGCTGGGCGCAGTTCCGGCGGCCCTCCTCGCCATCGTGCTCGATACGCTGCTGCGCGGCCTGGAAAGCGTGCTGGGTCGGCGGCTGGGCAGAGCATGACCTTCTTTGATCGCCACTCCGGAGCCGACCATGATTGAACTCCAGCACCTCGA
>JAGLBK010000165.1 GCA_018260275.1 Deinococcus sp. | reverse complement strand
GCGGCGGCCCCGGCAGAAGAAGTTGGAGCCTTCCGAGTGCGTGCCCTGCGGCTGGACGACGTGGCGCTGCTTCTGCCCGCCTTGCAAGCGGTGGCCCCTGGCGAAGTGGCGATCGGCACCGCGCCTGAAGGTCGCTGCGGCCTCAGTCAGAACGGGCTGACGCTCGACGCCGGAAAGCTGCTGCGTTCGGCGCTGGCCCTCAGCGGGGGCAAGGGCGGCGGGCGGGCCGATCTGGCCCAGGGAACCGCAACCGACCCGGAAAACTTCGTGAAGGCGCTGCGGGCCGAACTGTGGGCGGTGCAGGGCTGATACGGGCAGGACTGAGCGGTTCTGCTGCTCTGTGATGACCGAAGGCGCTTACAATAGGCGGCAGATGAAAAAGAATCTGCTTCTGATCGGTGCGGCTCTTACGCTCAGCAGTTGTACCCTCGCCCCGCGCGAGTCGGCCACCCAGGTCACTTTGATCGGCCTGAACGACTTTCACGGCAATCTGGAGCCGACGACCTTCGCAGGAGTCATGGTGCCCGATCCCAAGGACCCCACCAAGAAGGTCAAGCTGACGACGGGCGGCATTGAGGTCATCGGCGGCTACCTCGATCAGGAGCGGGCCAAGAACCCCAATCTGGTCTTCGTGGGCGCGGGCGACGTGATCGGCGCGTCGCCCGTGACCAGCAGCCTGCTGCGCGACGAACCCAGCACCATCGCCCTGAGCAAACTGGGGATGAGGGCCAGCAGCCTGGGCAACCACGAGTTCGACCAGGGCCTCAAGGAATTGCAGCGTATGCAAAACGGCGGCTGTGACAGCAACGATACCAGCAAGGCCTGCAAGTTCCAGAACCCGTACCCCGGCGCGAGCTTCAAGTGGCTGGGCGCGAACGTCGTCGATAAGGCCACCGGCCAGCCCGTTTTCCCGCCTTACTTCATTCAGGAAGTCGGCGGAGCCAGAATCGCGTTTGTCGGGGCCATGACCAAAACCACGCCCACCATCGTCAGCCCCGACGGGGTCGCCAGCCTGAGCTTTCTGGATGAAGCCGACAGTGTCAACAAGTACGTTCCCGAACTGAAGGCCAAGCGCGTGGACGCCATTATTATGCTGATTCACGAGGGCGGCGCTTCCAAGAACGGCTTTGACCAGCCCGCCTGCGGCACCCTGACCGGCCCCATCGTGGACATCGTTAACCGCCTTGATCCCGCCGTAAACGCCGTCATCAGCGGGCACACCCACCAGGGTTACAACTGCGTGGTTAATGGGCGCACCGTTATTCAGGGCGATTTCTACGGTCACCTGCTTCAGCGCCTCGACCTGACCATCGACACGCGGGCACACAAGGTCACGGCGCTGCGGGCCGCCAACGTAGTGATGGACGTCAGTCATACCCCCAAGAACGCCGCGATGACCGCCCTGGTCACCCGCGCCAAGTCCCTCACCGACGCCGTGAAGCTGACGCCCATCGGCACGGTCGCTGGCGGCGCGATTCTGCGGACCCAGAATGCGGCCGGGGAAAGCCCGCTGGGAGACGTGATCGCCGATTCGCAACTGGCCGCCACCGCCGACAAGGGGGCTCAGATCGCCTTCATGAACCCCGGCGGCATTCGCCTGGACCTGAACGCCAGTGGAGCAGGCAATACCGTGACTTTCGGTGACGCCTACGCGGTGCAGCCCTTCGGGAACACGTTGGTGGTTATGGACCTGACCGGCGCACAGATCAAGGCTCTGCTGGAACAGCAGTTCGACAACCCCAATCCTGGGGCCAGCCGCATGTTGCAGGTCAGCAAGGGCTTCAGCTACAGCTACGACAGCACGGCGGCGGCGGGCAGCCGCGTCGATCCGGCTTCCATTAAGCTGAACGGCGCGGCGCTCGACCCGGCCAAGATCTACCGCGTCGCCATGAATTCGTTCATCTCGACGGGCGGCGACAACTTCACGGTGTTCAAGCAGGGCATCAATGTGCTGCAACTCCCCAACGTGGTCGATGTGGACAGTTTCGCCGCGTACCTGAAGGCCAATCCTAACCTGACAGTGGGGGCACAGGACCGCGTGACCAGGACCAGGTAAGCCACCGCACTTGGGCGGGTCGTCGCCCCTGCTCTGGTCCCGCCACCGTCTCAATGAACTGAAAAAATCACCCCTGACCGCGTCTGCGCTGTACCAGCACTTCTCTGGTACGCCGGATGGACGGTCGGGGGCGGTTTTTTTCCGTGCCAAATGTAGAAAGATCGTGGTTATTTTTTTTGGTTTTGCACTAACCTGTGCTGATGCCCCGTATCGCTGTATTGACTGATTCTTCTAGCGATCTGGACGAGGCCCAGGCCGCCGCCTTTGGCATACATCTGCTGCTGCTCTCGGTCAAATTTGGTGGCCGCGAATGGCTCGATCATGCGTCTTCTGCGGCCCACGCTCTCGATAATGAAACGGTTTTTAAGCAGATCAGGACCGGGGCTGAAGTACCCACGCTGTTGTTGCCTTCCCTGGAAGCGTACCTGGGCCGCATCGACAGCTTGCTGGAAACCCATGAGCACGTTCTGATTCTGCACACCGGGCCACTGCTGGGGCGCATGTACCGCTTTGCCTTGCAGGCCACGGCGCATCTGGCTGACCGGGTTACCGTGTTCGGCGGCGGCACGACTTCCGGGGGCCTGGCTTTGCAGGCCGTTCGCGCTGCCGAGCTGGTCCGTGAGGGTCACGACGTTCCCGAAATCGTTCGTCTGCTGAGAGAATTTCAGGCCCAGCACTGCACCCAGGTGTGTCTGACCACCCTGGAATATCTGCGCCGTGGGCACCTGATCAGCGGTTTGACCGAGCTGTTCGGCACCATGCAGAACATGAAGCCCATTTTTGGTGTGGTCGGTGGCCGCCTGAGTCCTGTGGCCAATCTCCGGGGGGGCAAAGCGGCACTCGCGCAGATGGTGCAGGACATGCAGAGTTACGCCGCCAGGTATCCTGCCGCCCGCATGGTCCTTATGCACAACGGAGAGTCGGAGGCGCTGGCTGTCCTGCGGGATGAGGGCCAGCGCCTGGGCTTGACCGAAGTGGCTGACCTTGAGATAGGCGCGGTGATGTCGTCGTTCGTGGGGCCGGAGGCTTACGCCTTTTGCCTGGAACCTGAAGTCCTGCCACCCTTGAGGCCTGACCCCCAGACCGCGGAGGGCTAGTCGAAGAGGCCACACCATGAGCGTGCGGCCTCAAATTCCCCTGCTGAGGTCAGCGTTTTTGCAGAACAGCGACACAGATCGTCATGCCGGGGTTGCTCGTCTTTTTACAGTCGGAAAGAGCGATGAAGTAGTTTCCGTTTGAAAAAGTGATTGGCGTTCCGGTCGACGTAGGGGTAGGAGAGGGGGCCGCCACGGCAGCAGGCGCAGGTGCTCCGAGGGGCCTGACTGGAACATTTTTCACGTTCTCGTCGCCGATCGCCAGGGCCGAAAAAGTCGTGATGTTGGCGGGCACATTAAACAGCAGCGAAACCTTGATAGGCGTGCCGTTGTAGACCTTGGCCGACGGATAGCTTTGCCAGTCCCCTCCACCTACTGAAACTTTGGGCTGCGTTTTTGTGCCGTCAAGGGTAAAGGCGGTGTAGTTGCCATAGGTGAAACTGACATCCAGAGTTTGTTTTTTAAGCAGGGTGTAGGTCAGGTCACACTGCACGCCATCTTTCGTGCCATAGCACGACTGCAACCTGTATTGCCCGTTTTCGGTAGGCCACGTTTGGGCCACGGCTCCACCAGCACCCAGAAGGAAGATTGCCCCAGTCATCATCACTTTTTTCATATAGCACTCAGAATGACATGTGAACGCCCGGTGTGTACATAGAGCTGTCTTGACTCCTGCCAGATTCCGGCAAATTCTTTGGGCCACGACGGGAAATACATGTACAGACGAAAAAATCCAGTGGGTGTTGATTCCGGTTGGGGAAGCCTGCTGTCAGCCGCCGCAGGCAAGATTTTCTGGCCTGTTTGGACTTCAGGTGCGCGGAGGCCGGAAAGAGCCAAACGTCAAAACCCCCGCTTCAGCAGGGGCTTTTGACTTGGTGCCGATGAGGGGACTCGAACCCCTACGGTTTCCCGCTTGATTTTGAGTCAAGTGCGTCTACCATTCCGCCACATCGGCCCGGTGAAATAAGGCGAAGGGGATGGTAGCGCGTTCGGGGGGTGCAGGTCAATCTCCGCGCAGCCCCAGCCGGAAGCCGATATCACGGCGGTACTGCGCTCCCGGAAAGCCGATCTGCCCGGCCAACGCGTAGGCTTTTTGCAGCGCCCCCGGCAGGTCGCCCGCCTGCGCCGTGACCGCCAGAACGCGGCCCCCGCTGCTGAGCAGCTGACCGCCCTGTTCGGCGGTTCCGGCGTGGTAAATCTGTGTTCCGGCTGGGGCTTTCGGCAGTTCCAGGGCAATGCCCTTTTGGGGCTCAGCGGGGTAGCCCGGCGCGGCCAGAATGACCACCGCACTGGCACCCTCACGGAAGCGCACCGTGCCTGGGTCGAGCTGGCCCCGCGCGGCGTCCAACGTGTGCTGGGCGAGGTCGGAGTCCAGCAGCGGCAGCACCGCCTCGGCTTCCGGATCACCGAAGCGGGCGTTGAACTCCACGACTTTTGGCCCCTGCGGCGTCAGCATCAGACCGGCGTACAGCACGCCCCGGAACGGTGTGCCTTCCGCCCGCATCCCGGCCAGCGTCTTTTCGATGATGTCGCGGCGAATAGTCTCCAGCTGCTCAGCCGTCACCGGAAACGGGCAGACGACGCCCATGCCGCCTGTCATCGGGCCGGTGTCTCCCTCAAAAATAGTTTTGTGGTCCTGGCTCGGCGGGGTTAGGGCGTAGCGTTCGCCGTCGCTGAGGGCCAGAATACTGACCTCCTGCCCGGTCATGAAGTCCTCGATGACCGCGCTCGCCCCTTCCTGAGTGAAGATGTCGCGCAGGGCGGCCTCCGCCTGGGCATGGTCGGCGGCGATGGTCACGCCTTTGCCCGCCTTGAGTCCGGCGTCCTTGACTACAATGGGCGGGGTCTGTGCCCTCGCGTGCGTCAGCGCCGCTTCCAGTCCGGTAAACGACTGGTGCCCCGCCGTGGGAATCCCGTGGCGCACCATGAACGCCTTGCTCCAGGCCTTGTCGCCTTCCAGCTGGCTGGCCGCCTGGGTCGGGCCGAAAGCGGGGATGCCCCGGCGGGTGCATTCGTCTACCACACCCGCCGCGAGGTACGCTTCCGGGCCGACGATCACCACGTCGATTTTTTCGTTGATGGCCAGTTCAGCCAGACTCGCGGCGTCCTGGGCGCTGCTCAGCACGCGGGCCAGTTGAGCGATGCCCGGATTGCCGGGCGTACAGCTGACCGCGTGTCCGTGCCGCACGCAGGCGTCCACGATGGCGTGTTCGCGGCCACCACCGCCAATGACCAGCACGCGCATTACGGGTTGCCCGCGCTCTGGCTCTTGGCCGCCTTGCGTTGCCAGTAGCGCATCAGGCCCTGCACGCTCATCCACGGTGGGCAGGCAAAGTTGTAGCGCTCGGGCAAGGCGGGGTCTTCCTCGGCAAGTTCCGAGAGCAGCGCCTCGGTGAACTGGGCCGAAATCCACTCGAAGTCCTTGCCCTGGGCCAGCGCCTCCCGCACCCGCCCGGCGTCCACGTCCATGGTCGCCAGCAGACCGTCCCAGTGCCCAGGCGTGTTGGCATAGTGGCCGAAGTGCGCCAGATGCAGCGTCCGGGCGTCCAGCACGCGCAATTTCTGGATGCTGTCGCGCCAGTCTTCCAGATTGATGTCGGGCGGTGGGGTGGGCGTGCGCGGCGTCTGTTTATCAGCCAGCCGGATGCCACCCACGTCACCCACGAACAGGTCGTCGCCCACATGGTACGAAACGTGGTGGACGGCGTGCCCCGGCGTATACAGCACGTGGATGTCGCTCTGGCCCAGCTTCAGGCCCCCATCGCCTGCCAGCACGGTCATGCGCTCCGGGTCGA
>JAGLBK010000164.1:5625-5960 GCA_018260275.1 Deinococcus sp. | reverse complement strand
CCAGCTGTCTCTTGCTTTCCGAGCGTAAGGCAAGTATTTCATAGCAGTAACAATATTATTGGACTCTTTTAGGGAGCGCTGCCCCTGTGAATTCAGCTTTTCTTGGGTAGTTCGGTAAAGCGTACTTTGAAACTTTCCCTTTGTATCATTACATGTGAGAACCAGGACATCTTTGTTTATTGTGCCATCGCATGTTATTGGGTTTGAATAGCCCAGACCGCTTCCGCTACCAAGCTGCAATTCAAAGTATAAATGATTGTTCTTGTAATATCCTTTGATAGTTCTATCGGGCACATACCCGGATATGCCAGACATCTGGGCGGTACCAGACAACT
>JAGLBK010000164.1:0-5615 GCA_018260275.1 Deinococcus sp. | reverse complement strand
GATCAGCGTGGCGCTGGCGTTCATGGTGCCTGCCGGGCCGGAGCACGACCTCTTTCTGGTCATGACCTACGCCGTGGTGGTCTTCAGCATCATCGTGCAGGGCCTCAGCGTAGGCCGCCTGGCGCGGGGCGCGGCCCAGAGTGCGGCGCGGCAGGCGCAGCTGAACTAGAGCAGTTCTCCGAATTACGCGAACGGCGGCAGGGACACCGCCGTTCGCTCCATTCTCTGCTTCGCAGCTTTACAAGCTCGTCCTGCTCTACGTTTTTACTCGTTTCACTCGGCACAAAGATAGTAAAAAGCGCTCCATCTTTGTGCAAAATCCTTTGAAACCTCGAGTGCTAGGGGTTGCGAACAATCACTTCTCGTCGTGGACGACAAATTCCCGTTTGCAATTTTAGCTAGATTTTTCCTTTAGCGTATTTTGTTGTTAAAATTTTCTAAATAGCAGAATATGCCCACTGTTTCGAGTGTAAAACCAATTGAGTTAATTCCAGAAACACTGTGTCGGACGATGATTTGCAAGGTAGGAGCTTCTGTCTGCTTTCCGTTGTCCCCTAGCACTCGAGGTTTGAAGCCTTCATTTGGCCCTGAATGAGTTCTGGCAACCTTTACGACATGAAAACACTTTCCCGTTCCCTGACCATCCTCGCTTCGCTGGCCGTGGTGGCTGGCCCGCTGAGCACCTCGCACGCCATTCTGGACAAGACCCGTTTCGTGGCCCACCTGGGCGTGGCGTACTACGCTTTTCACCACTGGGTGCTGACGCCCTACAAGGTCGGGCAGTTCCGCCAGGGCAGCGCGGGCAAAACCGGCGCTCTGGTCAAGGGTGGCCTGGCGCTGGTCTTTGCCGCCCACGAAGTCAACGTGGCCGAGCGGGTGGCCCGCAATAGTCACGACCCACTGCTGCGCAAGCTGGATGCCCAGCTGGTCAACCTCAAGGGATCGTTCGCCAACGTCGGCAACAAGATGCAAAAGGGCCAGCTCGACCCGGCGGATGTGAGAGCCCTGGACAGCGCGACCTCGGCCATCGGCCAGACCTCGGCAGCGGCGGGGCAGCCCATCAGGGACATCGCTGCGCCGATTCCTGGCCTGTAAAATTTGTAATCCCTAGCATATTTGCCGTCTGAGACGCACGCCCGGTCCCCGTAGAAAGGAGCCGGGCGTGCGTTCTTTTCGTAAAGAACACTTTTCATCCCACGCCTGGCGGGCGGCGACGGCTCTATACTGGGTTCACCCAACCCGGAGGTTTTCCAATGTCCCAGAGCGTTCCCCCGCTGTCCGAACCTGCCCTGTCTTTCCGCCCGGCAGACGGCACCTACTACCGCGCCTGTAACCTGTGTGAGGCGATCTGCGGCCTGCAAATCACGGTGGCGGGTGGGCAGGTCACCGACATCCGGGGCGACGCCGCCGACCCCCTGAGTCGCGGCCACATCTGCCCCAAGGGCGCGTCGATCGCTGACCTGCTGGCCGACCCCGACCGCCTGAAAAAACCGCTGCGGCGCGAGGGCGAAACGTGGCACGAACTGGAATGGGACGAGGCGCTCGACTACGTGGCCGCCCGCCTGAAGGAAGTGCGCGAGCGGCACGGCGCGGACGCGGTGGCCTCGTACCAGGGCAATCCCAGCGTGCACAACAGCGGTACCCTGCTGACCGCCAGCAGTTTCCTGAAGGCGCTGGGCAGCCGCAACCGCTTCACGGCGACCAGCATCGACCAGCTGCCGCATCACTTCGCCGCCGCCGAGATGCTGGGGCACCCGCTGCTGCTGCCCATTCCCGACATCGACCGCTGCGACTTTTTTCTGATGCTGGGGGCCAATCCGCTGACCAGCAATGGCAGCATCATGACCGCGCCGGGAATGCGTGAGCGCCTCAGGGCGGTGCGGGAACGCGGCGGGCGGGTGGTGCTGCTCGACCCGCGCCGCACCGAGTCGGCGCAGGCGGCCACCGACTTTCATTTCATTCGCCCCGGTACCGACGCCTTTTTGCTGCTGGCGCTGCTGAACGTCATCTTTGCCGAGGGGCTGGTCAGGCTGGGCCACCTGGGAGATGTGGTGGATGGCCTGGGCGACGTGCGGGCGGCCTGCGCTCCCTTTACCCCGGAGGCGGTGAGCGGCAAAACCGGCGTTCCGGCAGACACGATCCGGCAGCTGGCCCGCGACTACGCTGCGGCGGAGCGGGCGGTGGTCTACGGGCGCATCGGCCTCAGCGTGCAGGAATTCGGCGGGCTGTGTCAGTGGCTGGTCAACGTGCTGAACGTGGTCAGTGGGCATTTCGACACGCCGGGCGGGGCCATGTTTCCGCGGCCTGCCTTCGACCTGCTGATGCGGGCCAGGCCGGGTGAGACCTACCACGGGCGCTGGCATTCGCGGGTGCGTGGGCTGCCGGAATTCGACGGCGAACTGCCCAACTCCGCCATGACCGAGGAAATCCTGACGCCCGGCAACGGACAGGTGCGGGCGCTGGTCACGATTGCCGGAAACCCGGTACTCTCGACGACCGCCGGGGCCGCCCTCGACCGCGCCCTGGAGACACTGGACTTCATGGTCAGCATCGACCCCTACCTCAACGAGACGACCCGCCACGCCGACGTGATCCTTCCGCCCGCCTTCGGTCTGGAAACGGCTCACTACGACGCGATTTTTCACCACTTCGCGGTCCGCAATACCGCCCGCTACAACGCCCCGGTCTTTCCGGTCACGCCGGAGCAGCGCTTCGACCACCAGATTTTCATGGGCCTCACTGAACGACTGGGCGGCAAGGCAGGCAGCGGCCCGGATGAACGCCTGGACCTGGGGCTGCGGCATGGGCCGTACCAGACCAGCCTCGCCGATTTACAGGCCCAGCCGCACGGCGTGGATTACGGCCCGCTCAAGCCCTGCCTGCCCGCGCGTTTGCTGACTGCCGACCAGCGCCTCAAACTGGCCCCCGCGCCCATGCTGGCCGATCTGCCGCGCCTTCAGGCTGCTCTGAATGCCGCGCCCGCGCCGCTGGTGCTGATCGGGCGGCGGCAACTGCGCTCGAACAACTCTTGGATGCACAACACCCCCCGCCTCATGCGCGGCCCCGAGCGCTGCACGCTGCAACTCAATCCCGCCGACGCGGTCGGGCTGGAGCACGGGCAGGCGGTGGCGGTGCGCTCGCGGGTGGGCGAGGTCGTGGCGCAGCTGGAACTGACCGATGAGGTGATGCCCGGCGTGGCCTGCCTGCCGCACGGCTTCGGGCACGGGCGGCGCGGCGTGCGCCTGAGCGTGGCCCAGCAGCACCCCGGCGTGAGCCTCAACGACCTGACCGATCCCGAGCGCCTCGACCAGCTGACGGGCAACGCGGCGGTCAACGGAACGCCGATCAGCATCCGGGCCGCTGCCCCGGCCAGTGCCCCAGCCAATGGTCCAGCCAGTGCCCCGGCGGGCGACTGAAATGAAAGCGGCCGTCGTCACCGATTTTGCCCGCAGCCCGCAGTACACCGACTTCGAGCCGCCCACGCCTCAGCCCGGCGAAACGCTGGTGCAGGTGCGGACCGCCGCGCTGAGCCAGCTTGTCCGGGCGCAGGCGGCGGGCAAGCACTGGAGCAGTTTGCATAAAAAGGGCACGTTGTTTGTGGCTTTTTATGCCGAGCGGGCGGGCAGGCCCCTTCATGGGTGCCGTTTTGCCCAAGACAGCGAGTGACTTTGAACGAGCAGCTGGAATAATGGAGCCATTTGGGGTGGGATTCCACAAATGGCGTAATTATGTAAGCTGCTCTACAGCAGCCCGAAGACCCTGCCGGTGGTTCCCGGTTCGGATGGCGTGGGCACACTGCCGGACGGCCAGCGCGTGTATTTTGCCTTTCCTAGAGCGCCTTACGGCAGCATGGCCGAACAGACGGTGGTGCGCCGCGACTACTGCACCCCGGTTCCAGATGGCATAGACGACGTGACGGCGGCGGCCCTCGCCAATCCGGGAATGTCGTCCTGGGCGGCGCTGACCGAGCGGGCGCATTTTCAGCCGGGCCAAACGGTGCTCATCAACGGGGCCACCGGAGCCTCCGGGCAACTCGCCATTCAGATCGCGCGGGCGCTGGGCGTAGGCAAAATCATCGCCACCGGACGCAACGAGCAGGTGCTGGGCACCCTGAAAGCCCTCGGCGCGGACATTTTGATTCCGCTGGGCGATCTGACCGACCCGGCGGCCCGAACCGACCTCACGCGCGTTTTCGACGCGGCCATTGTGGAACACCGCGTGGGCGTCGTCCTCGATTACCTGTGGGGGCCGTCTGCCGAATGTCTGATCGCCGCCGTCTCCAGCCGCCACAGCGAAGATGGTGAGGCCCAGCCGCGTCTCCGGCTGGTGCAGATCGGGAACCTCAGCGGCGTGACTATCACCCTGCCCGCCGGGGCGCTGCGGAGTTCGGGCCTCGAACTGCTGGGCAGCGGCCTGGGCAGCGTGTCGAATGCCCGTCTGGTCGCCATCGTCGGCGAACTGCTGCGGGTGGCAGGGGCTGCAAAAACAGGGGCCGGAAACTTTGCCATCAATGCACAGGCGGTCCCCCTCACCGAAGTGGAGACCGCCTGGAATGCCGGGGGCGCTGAGCGCGTGGTGTTTACGCTGTAGTCGTCACTTAATGCCGCCGTGGGTCGAACACGTCGCGCAGGCCGTCGCCCAGCAGGTTGAAGGCCAGCACCGTCAGCAAAATGGCGAGGGCCGGGGCACTCGAAGCCCACGGTGCCTGCGTGATGTAGTTGCGCGTCTCGGAGACGATAGCGCCCCATTCCGGCGTCGGCGGTTGCGCCCCGAAGCCGATGAAGCCCAGTCCGGCGGCGGTCAGGATGGCGCTGCCCACGTCGAAACTGCCCTGTACCAGCAGCGGCGCGAGCGTGTTGGGAAGCAGGTGACGCAGCGCGATACGGGCCTGTGAGCTGCCCAGCGCCCGCGAGGCTTCCACGAATTCGCGCTCACGCAGCGCCAGCACCTGCGCCCGTACCAGCCGCGCGTACGTGGGCCACGAGACCAACGCCACCGCGATCATCACGTTACGCAGGTTCGGACCCAGCGCCGCCGAGATCGCCATAGCCAGAATCAGGCTGGGAAAAGCCAGGAAAATGTCGGTGACGCGCATAATCGCTTCATCCCACCAGCCGCCGCGCAGCCCGGCGAGCAGGCCGACCAGCGAGCCGACGAGCAGCGACGAGAGCATGACCCCCACGCCTAGCCCCAGCGAAATGCGCCCGCCCTGCAACACGCGGGCCAGCACGTCACGTCCAAGTTGGTCCGTGCCCAGCAGGTGAGCCGTGGAAGGCGGAGCCAGCCGGATAGCGAGTTCCTGACTGGTGGCGCTGCCTAAAAAGAGCGGCCCCAACAGCGCAGATACGAGCAGCACAATCAGCAGCACCAGCCCCAGCATGGCCCCACTGTTGCGCCGGAACCTGCGCCAGGTCACTGATGGAACGCGCCCGGCCGCTTGAACGGTCGGGGTGGTCTGGGTAGTCATGAGTAACTGATCCTCGGGTCGAAGAAGGCGTAGGCAAGGTCCACCAGCAGGTTCACCAGCGAGTAGGCCAGCCCCGCGACCAGCGTAACGCCCATCACCGCCGGAAAATCCAGGCTGACCGCCGAAGTCGTGGCGTAGCCGCCGATGC
>JAGLBK010000163.1 GCA_018260275.1 Deinococcus sp. | reverse complement strand
GGGTTGTTAGCTCAGTCGGTAGAGCAGCTGACTTTTAATCAGCGGGTCGTAGGTTCGAGCCCTACACAACCCACCACGAAAAAGCCCCGCCCAGTGCGGGGTTTCTTCATATATTCCTCTGCCGGTCAGAGACCAGCGTAATTCGTGCGTAATGGACCGCCTTGCATTACCCTCCTGACATGTGGATTCAGCGCCTCCTGACCCTCTCGCCCTATAAGCGTGGGTTTCACCTGATTACGCTGGAAGTCGTGCAGGCCATGCCGGAGCTGGCCCAGGTCAAGTTCGGTCTGTTACAGGTGTTTATTCAGCATACTTCCGCCAGCCTGACCCTCAACGAAAACGCCAGCCCCGACGTGCGCCGCGATTTCGAGCGCTATTTCAATGACGCGGTGCCCGACGGCTGGCACGGGTTCGAGCACACCCAGGAAGGTCCCGACGACATGTCCGCGCACATCAAGGCCAGCGTGCTCGGGCCGAGTCTGCTGCTGCCGGTGCGGGGCGGGCGGCTGGCGCTGGGCACCTGGCAGGGCATTTACCTCTGCGAGCACCGTGACGCGGCTTCTGCGCGGCAGCTGATCCTGACTTTGCACGGCGAAAGCGCAGGGTGAAGCCTGAGTAGCCCAGCGCGAGGTCAGCCGGGTACGAATATCGGCAATAGGTAAAGGCCGCTTCATGCCGCGCCCTCTAGAATAAACTTCAGCAGTTTGATTTCAGTGCTCAGTACCTGAAAAAGCAGAGTCGTGGCCGTCTGGTCCGAGAAGGAGAAACAGGGTTATATGGATTGGCAAAATCTTCCGAGTAGTGGTGGCGGCATTGACGACCGCCGGGGTTCTGGCGGCGTTCCTGGAGGCGGCCTCGCGGTCGGCGGCATCGGTGGTCTGGTCATCGCGTTGATCGCCATGTTCTTCGGCATCAACCCCAGCAGCATCACGGGCGGCAGTACACAGTCCAGCCAGACGCAGAGCTACAACCAGACCCAGACAGGCAGCCAGGCTGGTGACACGACTTACCAGTTCATAGATAAGGTGCTCGGCAGCAACAATCAGGTCTGGGGCAACGTCTTCCAGCAGTCGGGCAAGCAGTTCCAGAAGCCTGCGCTGGTGCTATATAGTGGCGGAACCCAGTCGGGCTGCGGAACCGCCAACAGCGCCGTGGGGCCGTTCTATTGCCCCAGCGACAGCAAAATCTATCTGGATACCAGCTTCTTCAACATGATGAAGTCGCGGCTGGGCGGCGGCGGCGAATTCGCCTATCAGTACGTCGTGGCGCACGAATACGGCCATCATATCCAGAACCTCCTGGGCATTTCCGATCAGGTCGAGCGCAAGCAGCAGAGTGCCCGCAGCGAGGCCGAGGCCAACACCTACAGCGTGCGCCTGGAGTTGCAGGCCGACTGCTTTGCCGGAGTGTGGGGCAACCACGTTAAGGATCAGGAGAACATTACCCAGACTGACGTGCAGACCGCCATCAATACGGCCAAGGCCATCGGTGACGACACCTTGCAAAGCCAGAGTCAGGGCGGCGTCAGTCCCGAGAAGTTCACGCACGGGACCAGCGCCCAGCGCACCAACTGGTTCATGAAGGGCTACCAGAGCGGCAACCCGAACTCCTGCGACACGTTCGGTATCGCCTACAACCAGCTGTAGGCCAGATTCTGTGTGCGGCGTGGGGAAGTTTCCCTGCGCCGCTTGTTGTTTGGCCGCGAATTGGACAAACAAGTTCTTGATGCACCTCACGAAACGCCGAAGGGTGACTGACGTAGAAAGAGAGAACTCTTTTTTGCGTCATGTTTCCTGCATAAAGTGACGCCCTGGCTTTTCTCGGAGGCTGAAAGGCGCTTAGCTAGGCTGGATGGCTCCAAGTTCTTCCGCGGTAATCTGGCATATAGGCGACCTTCCGGTGCGGATCAGCCGCAGTTCCAGGCGGCGTACCCTGGCTTTTCAGGTGCGTGACGGCGTGGCGACCGTGTATTTGCCGCCGCGCATTTCCGATCAACAGGCCCGGCAGATCGTGGAAGGCAAACGCGACTGGCTACGGCAGCATGTCGAGGCGCAGCGCAACCAGCAGGCCCTCTACTCGGCGCTGCGACCAGGCGGTGAAGTGCCTTTTCTGGGCGAAGTTCTGTCGCTCCGGCTGCAACCGGGGCTACAGGTGGCGACGCGCACTGGCCCGGTGCTGGCGCTGCCCCCGGAAGACTGGCTGAGGCACCTGGAACGGTGGACCCGGCAGGCCGTGCAGGAGCACTACCGGCAACGGGTCGAACACTTTGCCGGGCGGCTCGGGGTGGCCGCTAAGGTGCGGCGCGTGCTGGTCAGCCGTACCCGCTCGCGCTGGGGCAGTTGCGCTGCCAGTGGGGATATTCGCCTGCACTGGCTCCTCAGCCGCGCCCCGCTGGCCGTGCTGGACTACGTGGCTCTGCATGAGGCTGCCCACCTATGCGAGATGAATCACTCGCCGCGTTACTGGGCGAACGTGGCGCAGGTCATGCCCGATTTCGAGCAGCACCGCGCCTGGATGCGCGAACATGGGCAGGCGCTGATGCATTCGGCGCAGCCTCTGGCCCCAGCCGACTGAGCGGAACGTAAAACAGCCCCCGACCTGCAAATGGGACGGAGGCTGCTGGCCTGATTTCAGTTCAGGGCTGATAGGTCTTGAGCACTCCGCCGTAGCCGGGGTTCGGGTGCGCCCGGTAAAACACCAGACTGACCGGCAGATTGCTGCCGCTGGCCGGAATAAAGTCGATGTTAAGCTGATCCGACAGCGAGCGCCACAGCAAAACGGGCTGGTTGGGCGAGATGGCGTTGCCGCTCTTGGGCAGCTTAATCGCCTGTTTCAGCGGACCGTCCTCGATATTCATAGCTCCCCGGTACAACCCTCCGCGCGGGCTGAGGGCCACGGCTGTTCCGGCGGCGCCGTTGACCTGCAAGTCGTACAGCACGCCGTAATTGCCGACCAGTCGTTGCGGCTGTCCCGTCAGGCGGTCCACGCCCGTAATCACCGGGTCCACCTGACCGTCTCCGATGACGATACGGGCGGGCAGCACGCCCAGAGTGACCCGCAGGGAGCGCACGGCGTTGGGAAAGGTGCCGCGCTGGTGCCGGGAATCGGGTGGCAGATAGGGGCTCTGCTGAATCGCCAGCTGGGTGGGCGGCATGGTGTCTTCAAGCATCACGAAAGTCAGTTCGACGCGGCCCGTGGTGTTGATGTCCTGCATGACGTTCACGCCGCTGCCGGGGCTGAGGGTCGGACTGGCATAGGCCGCCGCCGTCTGGCCGGGGGCCAGGGTCAGGGTCCGGGCGCCATTGCTGGCAAAGTACTCCAGCAGCGTCACCTGTCCCAGCTGGCTTTCGATGCGGGTGGGGGCGGTTTCGCCCAGGCGGTCGGTCTGAACCTCTACCGGGCGGCTTTCGAGGTTGCGGGCCATGACATACAGCCGGGCCGAACGCTTCAGGCCGTTCATGTGGTAGGCCAGCAGCCGGGCGCGGCCATACACCGTGTCCTGGTACAGCACGCCACTCTGGGTGGGGGCCTCCGGACTGTCGCTGAACAGCAGCGGAAAGCTGTTGCTGTAGCTGGGCTGGGCCAGCACGGCTGGATAAGTCAAGACCAGCGGATCGCTGAAGCTGTCGCCTGGGTCGGAGTACTTCAGCGCGTAGGTCAGCGGCGTGTCCATCGGGGTGCCCGTCACCTGAATGGTGCGCGTAAACATGGTGCTCTGGAGGTTGCGGGCGTTGGTCACCTGATAGCCGATGGTGTAGGTGCCCGGCTGGAAGAACACTTCCTGTTTGCCGGTCCAGCGCCGCGCCGTGATTTCCGCGCCATCCGGGTCGAAGGGATACTCGGTATAAATCACGCGTTCGCCCGGTGCATACGTCGTCTTGTCGGTGGCGAAGCGGGCCTGCGGAGCCAGGGGGTTGCCGCCGTCCCGCAGCGCCGTGATGGTCAGTGTGCGGCCTGTCGGATCGCTGGAGAGGTTGGCATTCAGCGCGTCGGCCAGCAGGCGAACACTGATATACAGGTTGCCGCCGATCGTGGCGACGTTACCGGGCTGCTGCGGAGCACCGTCCACTGTGGCTGCGCTGCGCTGGGCATCAATGACTGCCCGGCCCAGTTGGGGTTGCGTGGCCGAGCCACCGACCGGCTGGCCGAGCAGAGCGGCAGTTTCGCGCAGGGGCAGCATGATCCTTCCGCCGACGTTGCGCGGCGCGGCGCTCAGGGTTGTCGCCTCTCCATTGACGTTGGCGGCAGTCTGGTCGACGGTGACCGTCAACTGCACCGAGCCGATATTAGCCACGCTGGCCGCCGCCGCGAAGCTGGCTGTACCGGTTACCCCGGCGCCTAACAGGCTCAGGCCAAGCAGCCAGGGCCTGAGCTTCCTTTCAATTTTGAACCCAGCAGTAAATGAAGACAGAGCGGTACTAATCACCTGGGGAGTATGCCCCGCAAAGCTGACGGCTGTCTGCAACCTGAGCGTCCTGACTTCTTCAGGGGCTTCATAGATGCACAAGGAGAGAGAACCGAAACCCAGGGATCAGGTCGGCATTAAATCTGTCAAGGACGTGTTTTGTAGCGTAACGCAGCCGTTGCGCTTTTCGCCAGCACCCGCCAGGGAAATGATGAATTTCTAAAGGTTTGATAAAGCTAGCATTGGGGGATGAGACTTCCCCTTACGCCTCTATTGGTTATTGATGCGGCTGAGTGGTGCCGAAAAGTCTCTCCTGATTCAGGACAGGGCAGTTTCGGCAACTGTACCGCCCGTTGAATGCGAGGTTTTTAGCCCCTCCACCCTTGCGGGGGACTCGTTAGAGCTGCCCGGCAGAGGCTCGCAGAGCGCGGAGCGAGGGGGGAACCGCAGAGTGCGTCTCAGTAAGCAAATTGTATTTTCTCAGTAAGATTTCGGCATCACTCGGGTTTAGGCAGGAAGCTTAACTGTTAGCCCCTACTCCGCGTTCCGCTTCCGGGTTGTCGGCGCTGCGCTGGAGCATGGTCGCGGCGTCGGGCCACTCGATGATCTCGAAGCGGCTGTTGCGGATGGCGGGGGTGAATCCGGCGTCTACGGCGATGCGGACCAGTTCGCGCACGGTCACGGCGTGGCGGTCGTGGTTGCCTGCCGCCGACACCACATTTTCTTCAAGCATGGTGCTGCCCAGGTCGTTCGCGCCGTAGTACAGCGCCGCCTGCGCGACCTTGAAGCCCTGCGCGGGCCACGACGCCTGAATGTTCGGGATGTTGTCGAGGGCCAGGCGGGCAATAGCCAGCTGTTGCAGGTACTCGTGCGCGGTGGCTCCGGGAGCCTTGCCGTGCAGACGGGTGTTTTCGGTCTGGAGCGACCACATCGCAAAGCCCGAGAACCCGTTGCCGCTGTACTGCGCGTTGGCCCGGTCCTGCTGCTCACGGATTTTGAGGAGGTGGTTAGCCCGCTGCGCGTAGCTTTCGCCGAAGCCGATGACCATCGTGGAAATGGTGTACAGCCCTTTGCGCTGCGCCGCGTCGATAATCCGGAACCAGTCGTCGGACTTGATGCGGGCCGGGGCCGCTTTGGCCCGCACCTCGTCTTCCAGAATCTCGCCGCCCGCGCCCGGCAGACCGTCCAGACCGGCTTCGATCAGGGTATCGAGCAGGTCGTCCAGGCTCAGGCCGAAGGTCTTTTCCATGAACAGTACTTCCTCGGGCGAGAAAGCGTCGATGCGGATGCTCGGGTGGTGGGCCTTGATGTGGCGCAGCAGCCCGGTGTAATACTCCAGCGGCAGCTCGGGATTGACGCCGCCCTGCATCAGAATCCGGGTGCCGCCGACCTGCTCCAGCTCACGAATTTTAGCCGAAATCTGTTCGTAGTCCAGGGTGTAGCTGTCGCCCTGGCGCTTGGTGCGGTAGAACGCGCAGAAGTTGCAGCCCACGTTGCAGATGTTGGTGTAGTTGATGTTGCGGTCAATCAGGAAGGTCACCACGTCCGGGTCACGCC
>JAGLBK010000162.1 GCA_018260275.1 Deinococcus sp. | reverse complement strand
GGCTGGGCTGGCTGGCGGTGGCCCTGGTGATTTTCGTGGCCTGGAATCCTCTGCGGGCCGCCGCCGGTGCCCTGTTCTTCGGCCTGTTGTATTACCTGCAGTTCCGTTTGCAGGGCACCACCCACTTTCCCACCGAACTCCTGGCCGCTCTGCCGTACCTGCTGGTGCTCGTCGCGCTTGGCGTCGCCGGGGCGCGGCAGGCAGCGGGACACGCCCCGGCGGCACTGGGGCGGCCCTACCTGCGCGGCGAACGTTAATTCCGCTTCATCCCTTTCCCAGCGCCTTTTTCTCAACAACACTTCCTCAGCACCTTCCCGTTTCCCGTAAGGAGAATTATGAAAAAAATCGCTCTTTCCCTGTCCGCTCTGGTTTCACTCACCCTCGCTTCCGGCACTGTTTCCCCGGCCCTGGCCCAGACCCCAGCGGCCACCGCCCCAGGCGGCAAACTCCAGGCGTGTTTCGTCTATATCGGCCCGGCCAACGACGGCGGCTGGACTTACGCGCACGATCAGGCCCGCCGCCTCGCAGAAAAAGCCCGGCCCTGGCTGAGTACCCGTTACGTCGAATCGGTGCCCGAAGGCCAGGCGATGCCGGTGCTCGACCGCCTGGCGCGGGGCGGCTGTCAGGTCATCTTCACGACCTCCTTCGGGTACATGGATCAGACCGCCGAGGCCGCCAAGAAGTACCCCAACGTGATTTTTGCCCACGCCGCCGGGTACAAACGCGCCCCCAACCTCGCCACCTACATGGCCGACTTCTATCAGGTGTATTACCTCAACGGCCTGATCGCCGGGGCGCTGACCAAGAGCGGCAACGTGGGCTACGTGGGCACCTTCCCGATTCCCGAAATCAAGCGGCACATCAACGCCTTTGCGCTGGGGGCGCTGGCCGCCAATCCCAAGGCCAAAGTCAACGTGAAGTGGATCAGCGCGTGGTTCGATCCGACCAAGGCCAAGCAAGCCGCCGAGGCCCTGATCAACCAGGGCAATGACGTGCTGGGCTTCAGCGAAGACACCCCCACCGTGGTGCAGACGGCGGTAGCGCACAACCTCCCGGTGTTCGGGCATTACAACGACATGTTCCGCTTCGGGCCGAACAACGTGGCCTCGGGGCAGATCGTTCACTGGGACAAGATTTACATCGACTTCCTGACCAAAGTGCATAACGGGACGTATACCAACAAGAACCTGCAAAATGTGGACTACTGGTGGCTGCTGAATAGGGGCGCTGTGGAAGCCGCCGCGCAGCCAGGCGTGGTCATCAACCCCAAATACGCCGCGCAGCTCAAGACCGCCATGATGACGGTAGGCGGCAAACAGGTCAGCGTGTATGACCGCGTGATGACCCTGAATGCCGACATGAAGAGCGCCAGGCCCAAATTCGACCCCTTCACTGGCCCCATCAAGGATCGGGGCGGCATTTTGCGCGTCCCGGCGGGCAAGGTGGCGAGCGTCGCTGAGCTGAACAGCATGAGCTGGGTGGCCCCCGGTGTCACGGGCGCAGTCGCGGACGAACCCAAGAAATAAGCGCTTAAAACTATTGATGACGTGCTAAGTCGGTGTCAGTCAGAATCTGAATTATGAGAGAGGAAGTACTGTCGGCAGCAGCGCAAACTCGATTCCCCTGGACGTTGAGTAAGCCAGAAGGCGACATTAACTAACCGCGTTATCAATAGTACAGCGTTCTATAATTTATAATATCTAAACTATGGGACGCCAAATTCAGTTCGCTGTGGAATTAAGTTCAGAACAGGAGCAGTATCTGAAGGGCATCACGTCTAAAGGAAGCGGCAAGGCGCGGGTCATGACCCGCGCCCGCATTCTTCTGCTGGCACATCAAAAAGTAGACTGAAAGTGACGATTATTGATCAAACTTCCTGGCGGTCACTCGGAAGATTTTCAGCGCCGGATCTGAAGCGGCGCGGCTCCAAACCATTCGCGCCGGATCTGATTGCAAATGGAGGTCAGCCGTTCATCGACCCTCGGCCCCTGCTGGGCTGCCCCCCGCAGCCACAGCACCCCGCCATGGTTCTCACCCCAGGCAAACCGGGCCTCAGTATCGAATGGCAGCGGAGCCAGGGTACAGGCGGTAGGCTGCCCTACCCAGACACCGCTGCCGATATAGTCCATTTCGGCCCAGATGCCCGCAGAACGCGCTGTTTCTAGGTCGAGGTCAGTGTTGTCAAAACGCTGGACATCCAGAAAAATACGCTGCTGATCCCGGTAAATTGCTACGCGGCTGGCATAACTGCCGAAGGTGAGGCGCTCGCCCATCTGCACCCGGCCACTGGCGAGGCTCTCGGTCAGACCAAATTCGGACGTGGCCGCCAGATTGACCTGAATGTCCTGGGCAAATCGGCTGCCTGCAAAAGGAATGGTGCGCTCCGGGTAATATTCCAGCCTGGCCCCGGCCCCAACCTCAAAAAAGATGTGCTGAACCGCCGCCGCGCCATCTGGCGAAGGCTGTACCCGCGTGGCCGACTGCGTGAGGATGACCACTTTCGCCCCCTCCCCCACCGTGACCCGGATTTCGCTGTGATCGCCGCCCAGCACCCCGCCCGTCGGATTGACGATAAAGACCATCAGGGTGCCGCAGGGCAACTCGAAAGGCCGCACGATCATCAGCGGCGCTTTTTGAACATCACGTAGCAGCACGGTTTTCTGGCCACGCCGGGCAAAATGTAAATCCAGTTGCCCAAAGCGGGTACGCGCAAAGAGGGTCAAAATAGGCCAATCCTCGGCGGCGCAACCTCCCTGAAGAGCAGGTCGTGTTCCAGCCAGGCGATCACGTCCTGCACGCCGGTTCCAGCTTTCAGATTGGTAAAGATGTAAGGGCGCACCTCCCTGCCTGCTGTGCGCTGTGCCCTGGCGTCGGCGTCCATGACGCCGAGGTCCGCGCCGACCAGCGGGGCGAGGTCGGTTTTGTTGATGACCAGCAGGTCGGATTGCCGGATGCCGGGGCCACCTTTGCGCGGCACTTTTTCGCCGCCCGACACGTCCAGCACGAACAGCCAGGCGTCCACCAGTTCCGGGGAGAAACTGGAGGCCAGATTGTCGCCGCCCGACTCGATAAACAGCAGTTCGAGTTCCGGAAACTCGGCCTGCAAAGCTTCGACCGCTTCCTGATTGAGCGAACTGTCTTCACGAATGGCGGTATGGGGGCAGCCCCCCGTCTGGACCCCACGAATGCGCTCGGGCGGCAGAGCGGCGGCGCGGGTCAGGATGCGCTGATCTTCAAAGGTATAGATGTCGTTGGTAATCACGGCCAGCTGGTAACGGTCACGCAGTTCGCGGCACAGTACTTCGAGTAGGGCGGTCTTGCCGCTGCCCACCGGGCCGCCGACGCCGATTTTTATGGGGGTCATGGGGATACCTCTCAGGTCTGGAAGAGTCGTTGTTCAAGCGTGGCCTGCTGGGCCGCCGCGATGTCCAGCAGTGGAGAAAAGCCGCCGAGGTCGTCAGGTGTGGCCCTCAGCGCAAAAACAACGCAGCGCCGCGCCTGCGCCTCACACTGCGCCGCGCAGCGCTGGGCGTCCAGGCCACCGAGTTTCATCAGCCGGGTGGCTGAGGTCACGCGGCCCAGCAGCCAGGACGACACATACGCCTGCACCGTGTCCTCGCGCCCTGCCCCCAGCGCCGAGGCCACCGCGCCAAAACTGGTCGCGTGGTGGCGCGTCGGCGGCAATCCGTTCAGGTCACCGGGCCACAGATATAGCGCGGCCCGGCGGAGGTTAGCCCCGATTCGCAGGCTGGCCCGCCTTGGCCCCTCGACCAGCTTGAGATCGTCCAGCAGGGCGTCCAGCTCAAGTAGAGTCGCTGGGTCTGCTGCCCACGCCAGAGCGCAGGCGGGCGCGTCCTGCCTGCCCCAGCCGTGTGCGAGTTGCCCACACAGGAAAGCGGTCAGGTCGTCTGCCGTCCGCACGTCACCGCGCTGGGTCAGGGTTTCCAGGCCGTCGCTGAAAGCGTAAGCCCCGGCTGGGAAAGCCGAATCGGCCAGTTGAAGCAGGCGAAGATTCATAGCTCGTGTTCCCAGCTGGGGCGACCATGAAAGGGCCGGAACTCCCGCGTAAACGGTACGCCCAGCCGCGTGAGCAGGAGTTCGACAGGCGCGTCCCAGAGGGTCAGAAACGTCCCGGCGTCCTCAACGAGGTCGCGGTGCAGGTTACCGATGGTGTGGGCCACCCGCGCCATTTCGCCCAGGGTGCGCGGCGCAATGACGGCCACATCTTCGGGCGCGGCACTGACGACATAACTCACATCGCCGCGCGTGTCCAGCAGTGTGCCCGGCGTCAGGACGGTGCCCGTCGGGAAAGCCAGCAGCAGTTCTGCGCCGTCCGGGGTCCGCAGACGGCGGCGCACCCGGCGGCGGTCCACGGCGGTCATCGGGATTTCGACGATTGGGCCTGCCGGAGCTTCCGCCTCCACCTGAGCAGGCAGGAGAGGGCGGCGCAACTGGGTCAATTTCGTCAACGTTCGCCCCTCACGAAGCTGTACCACGCGGCCAGGCCATCCCCGCTTTTGCTGCTCAGTTCGATGACCTTGACCCCAGGCCGCGCCCGGTCGATGTTCTCGCGGCACAGGTCACGATCAAAGCCCACCGCGTCGGCGAGGTCCATTTTGGTAATCACCACCACGTCCGCCGTGTTGAACATGGTCGGATACTTGAGCGGCTTGTCCTCGCCCTCGGTGGTCGAGATGAGCACGGCGCGGGCCGCTTCACCGAGATCATAGCTGCTGGGGCACACCAAATTGCCCACGTTTTCCAGAAAAAGCACGTCCAGTGCCTTCAGATCAAAGCGCAGCAACACGTCCCGCACCATCGCCGCGTCGAGGTGACAGACGGTTCCGGTGACGATCTGCTCGGCCTGCGCCCCCCATTGCCGCAGCCGGGCGGCGTCGTTATCGGTGGCGAGGTCACCCACGGCCACGGCCATCTTCATTTCGGCGGCGAGGTCACGCAGGGTGCGTTCGAGTAGCGCTGTCTTGCCTGCGCCGGGGCTGGAGGCGAGATTGATGGCCCGCACGCCCGCCGCCTGAAAGGTCTGGCGATTCCCGGCGGCGGTGTGGTCGTTGGTCTTGAGGATGTTCTGGCGCACGGTCACGATGCGCGGAGCGGTAGTCATGGGAATCTCTCTCCTTCAGGCGATTTCAAGTGAATCGAGTTCCAGTTCGTCGCCCTGCACAAGCGTAGACGTCGGCGCGTCACACAGGGGGCAGCGCAGGCCACGCCGCACGTCCAGTTCAACGGGGCCGTGATCGGGACAGTCGCCGACTCCGGGTACTCGCTCGATGGTTAAAGTTGCGCCTTCCAGCGGCGTGCCCTCGGCGCAGGCGGGAAAGGCGGCGATGAGGGCTTCAGGCACCACGCTCGACCACTGGCCGACGCGCACCGTCAGGGCCGAGGCCCGCGACGCGCCGTGTTCCCGCAGCACGTCACAGGCGACTTCAATCAGTGACAGGGCAATCGAGGCTTCGTGCATCAGAACAGGAAATACTTCTGCGCCAGCGGCAGTTCGTCCACCGGCTCACAGGTCACCCGCTCGCCGTTGACGCGGACCTCATACGTCTCGGGGTTCACGTCTATGTCGGGCGTCTCGCTGTTGAGCACCATGTCCTTCTTGCCGATGTCGCGGGTATGACTCACGGCGCTGTAGCGGCGGCCCAGGTCGGGCAGGTCGCCGCCCTCCAGTCCGGCCCGCGATACGAAATGCAGGCAGGTCGCGTCCAGCCCGCCGCCGAAAGCCGCGAACATCGGGCGCGGATAGACTGGCTGCGGCGTGGGAATGCTGGCATTGGCGTCGCCCATCTGCGCGGCGACCACGAACCCGCCCTTGAGAATCAGGCTGGGTTTCGCGCCGAAGAAGGCCGGTTTCCACAGCACCAGATCGGCCAGTTTGCCCACTTCCACACTGCCGACCTCGTGGCTGATGCCGTGAGCAATCGCCGGGTTGATGGTGTACTTGGCGATAAAACGCCGGGCGCGGAAATTGTCGGCGCGTCCGTCCTGCGCCAGAGCCCCGCGCTGCACCTTCA
>JAGLBK010000161.1 GCA_018260275.1 Deinococcus sp. | reverse complement strand
CTGCCCATCCCCGAGGGCCGCACGATGGCCGAGGAACTGCGCGTGCAGACCTACGCCGGGGCCGTCAAGCGTTACCCGGCGCACCTGACCGAGGGGCTGCTGCGCGACTACGCGACCCGCTCGCTGCTGGAACTGGGCGAGGCGGATACGGCGCGGGTGCTGGGCCGCTTCAGCTCCCACCCCCTTGTGGGGGGGGCCGGGGGGGGGGAATTCGTGCAGAGTTGCGACCTGGACACCCTGTTTACCCTGCTGGCCTTTCTGGGCAGTGAGTGGGAAAAACGCGGCAAGGACGCGGGCGAAAAGTACACCCCGTACCCCGCGCTGGCCAAAATGGAAGCCGAGGCCGAAGCCGGAGCCATTCCGGCCTACGCCCTGGCCGATTTCCGCCGCGCTCAGCGACAGGACACTTCCGATACCGAAATTGACCTGGATCCCGACAAAGATGTGGACGGGCAAACGCCCCGCGCCTTCTACAAGCACGCGCTGGTGCTGCTACGGCGGGCCGAGTACGAGCTGAGCGTCATCAACAACATGGGCTTTCCCGACTACTTCCTGATTGTGGCCGACTACATCAACTGGGCTAAAGACCACGATATTTCGGTGGGGCCGGGGCGCGGTTGTTTATCGCCTGAAACCCCGATTCGGTTGGCGGACGGGACGACCAAACCGATTGCCCAGGTGCAAAAGGGGGAGCGGGTCATCACCCGTGACGGCAGCGCCCGCGAAGTGCTGGAGACCTACGAGTACGACTGCGACGAAGAATTGCTGAATATCACCGCTTACAACGGTGACCGGCTGGGCGTGACGCTGACCAACGACCACGAGGTGCTGGCTGAAAAACTGCGCCGCGTACCCGAATACGACAGCTGGGCCGCCAGCACCCGACGTTCCAGGGCATCTATTCTGGAACCCACCGGCGAGCTGGAATGGCGGCGGGCGCGGGAGCTTTCGGCAGGTGACTGGCTGTTTGTGCCGACGCCTCAGGTGGACGTGCAGACCCCCGCTGACCTTGACGTGGGGGCGCTGGTCAGCCCCGAGACCGGCGTGGAACTTTCCGAGGACGGCGCATTTGTCCTGGAATACACCCTCAACAAACTGGCCGGAACGCGCAAACTGCGGGCCAAATTGCCGCGCCATATCCCCTTCGATACCGAACTGGCCCATTTTCTCGGCGTGTTCGCGGGTGACGGTTGGTTGCGTTCGCAGCGCACGGGTCGCAACCGGGATGCCAGTTTTGGGCTGGCCTTTCATGCCGATGACCGGGCGGGGATGGAACGCGCCGAGCGGCTGCTCTCTGGCCTGGGCATTCGCACCAGCCGCGCCCCGCACGCCCGCACCAGGCTGGTACAACTGGAAGTCAGGAGCCGCCTGCTGCGCGAACTGGTCAGGCAACTTTTTGACGGTTACGCCTTCACCTCCCAGACCAAGCATGTTCCTGCCGCGCTGATGACCGCGCCGCCCGAACTGGTAGAAGCCTTCCTGGAGGGCCTGATTGCCGCAGACGGGCATTTCGGGACGAATAAAACGCGCATCGTGACCATCTCGCACCGCATGGCCGAGCAGGTGCGCTACCTGCTGCTGCGCCTTGGCCTTCCCAGCAGCCTGGGCCGCGAGGAGCGCGTGGATATCCGCCCCGCCTACGCGGGCAGGCACCACAGTTTCACGGTGGATTTTGCCCCTACCGAGCGCTTCGGCGGGCGCGAGGCCGACAACGTCTGGACATATCGCCGGATAGAAGGTGGCCTGCTGCTCAAGCTCAAATCGGTCACGGCGGTGCGCGGCAATGGTAAGGTGTACGACCTCAAGGTGGCCGACAACCACAATTACCTCACCTCGTCTTTCCTCGTCCACAACTCGGGCGCGGGGTCGCTGGTCGCCTACGCCATCCGCATCACCAACCTTGACCCACTGGAATTTGAGCTGCTGTTTGAGCGTTTCCTGAATCCTGACCGCATCTCCATGCCCGACTTTGATATTGACTTCAACGATGCTCGGCGCGGCGAGGTCATCCAGTATGTGCAGCAGAAGTACGGCGAGGAAAAAGTCGCCCAGATTGCCACTTTCGGGACGATGGCGAGTAAGGCCTGCCTCAAAGACGTGGCCCGCGTGATGGGCCTGGAATACGCCAAGGTGGACAAGGTTTCCAAGCTGATTCCGATTAAGTTCGGCAAAAGCTACTCGCTGGAGCAGGCGCGCGACGCCGTCCCCGACATCCAGCAGTTTCTGGCCGAAGACCCCGAGCTGCTCAAGGCCTACGAGTTCGCGCAGCAACTGGAGGGCCTGACGCGGCACGCCTCGGTACACGCGGCGGGCGTGGTGATTGGCCGCGAGGAGCTGACCAACCTGGTGCCGGTCATGCGCGACACTTCCGGCGAGGGCATGGTCTGCCAGTACGACATGAAGGCCGTGGAAGACATCGGCCTGATTAAGATGGACTTTCTGGGCCTGAGGACGCTGTCTTTTCTGGATGAAGCGCGGCGGATTCTGCGTGAGTCGGGTACGGATTTTGAGGAAAAGTATGGCACTTTTGACGACATCCCCTTTGACGACGAAAAGACCTTCGACCTGCTCTCACGCGGCGACACCAAGGGCGTATTTCAGCTGGAAGGCGCGGGGATTGCCGACGCTTCCCGCCGCCTCAAGCCGCGCCGTCTGGCCGATATCATCGCGCTCTCGGCGCTCTATCGCCCCGGCCCGATGGAAAATATCCCGACCTACGTGCGCCGCCACCACGGCGTAGAGGACGTGGACTACGTGCGCGACGGCTTTCCGAACGCCAGGCAGTGGCTGGAAAAGATTCTGGCCGAAACCTACGGCATCCCGGTGTATCAGGAACAGATTATGCAAATCGCCTCGGACGTGGCGGGCTACTCGCTGGGCGGGGCCGACTTGCTGCGCCGGGCGATGGGCAAAAAAGACAGCGCGGAAATGGCGAAACAGCGCATCATGTTCGTGGAAGGCGCGGGCAAAAATGGCGTGCCGGAGGACGAGAGCAACCGGCTGTTCGACCTGCTGGACGCGTTTGCGAACTACGGCTTTAACAAGTGTTTGACTGGTGACACGCTCGTTCCGGTGGCAGGCGGCGAACTGCGGCGCATTGAAGACCTGTACTGCGAGGGCCAGGGCGTACAACTGCCCAGCGTGAACGCCAGTTACCGCCTGGAACTGCGCCCCACCGGGGAGTTTTTTGACAACGGCATCAAACCCGTGTGGCGGGTCAAAACCGCGCTGGGCCGCGAACTGACCGCCACCGCCAACCACCCGCTGCTCACGCTGGACGGCTGGCGCAATGTGGAGGACTTGCAGCCCGGTGACCGCATCGCCGCGCCTGCCCGCCTGCCCGAACTGGGGGCCGAAGAGTGGCCCGCACACGAGGCCGCGCTGCTGGGCTGGATTCTGGCCGAGGGTAATACCTGCCACCCGCACGGCGCTTACCTGTACTCGCAGAATGAAACCCAGGTGGCGGATATGGTTGCCTGCGCCGCCGCTTTTGCCAACACGCAACCCACCGTCAAGCAGCGCCCTGAGCGGCAGAACGTCTGGGACGTGTACCTCGGCACCGGCATTCGCGGCAGCACCGGGGGCAAGTCCGGCGTGCGGCTGTGGCTGGAAGAACTGGGGATGGTCGGCGTCAGGGCCACCGAAAAGGCCCTCCCCGCCGCTGCTTTCCGCCTGAGCAATATCAGCCTCGCCGTGCTGGTCGGGCGCTACTGGTCGAGTGACGGCTTCATCTACGGCACAGGCAATGCGACCCCCTACGCGGCCACCTCGTCGCGCAGGCTGGCGGACGACCTCGCCCACATCCTGCTGCGGCTGGGCATGGTCGCTAAAGTGACCGAGAAGCATTTCAATTACGCACGCGGCGAGGACACGGCAGGGCGCACCGGGTACACGGTTCATCTGGTCGGGCGGCGCAGCGTGGAGCAATTTCTGGCAGTGGTCGGGCCGCAACTGGTCGGACGCGAGGCACAACTCGCGGGACTGCGGGCCTACTACGCCGCCGCGCCCGCCAGCCGCGAAACGGTGGATACCTTGCCCGCCAGCGTCAAAACCCGCGTGCAGCTCGCCAAGGACGGCAGCGGCCTGACCTGGCGCGAGGTGGAAACGCGCTCGGGCGTCTGCACCAAGGAGTTTTACGGCACGCCCAAGGCCCACAAGAAGGGCTTTCGCCGCGCCACCATTCAGACGCTGGGCGAATTTTTTGACGCCCCGGAGCTGCTGGACGCCTGCTCGGACGACCTCTACTGGGACACCATCACCAGCATTGAGGCGGCGGGTGAGGCACAGACCTACGACCTGGAAGTGCCCGGCACGCATAACTTTGTGGCGAACGGGCTGGTCGTCCACAACAGTCACTCGGCGGCTTACGGAGTCATCACCTACCAGACCGCGTGGCTCAAGGCCAATTACCCCGTGCAGTTCATGGCCGCGCTGCTGACCGTGGAGCGCCGCGACTCCGACAAGGTGGCCGAGTACGTCAGCGACGCCCGCAAGATGGACCTGCATGTGCTGCCGCCCGACATCAACCGTTCGAGCAGCGACTTTGCCGTGGCCGGTGAGGAAATTCTGTTCGGCCTGTACGCCATCAAGGGCCTGGGCGAAGGCGCGGTGCTCAGGATTCTGGAGGAGCGCGAGAAGTCGGGGCCGTACAGGTCGCTGGCCGATTTCTGCTCGCGCCTGGGCAACAAGGTGTGTAACCGCAAGGCGCTTGAAAGCCTGATCAAGTCCGGGGCCTTCGACGCCTTCGGTGAGCGCCACCAGCTGATGGAAAGCCTGGAAGACGCCCTGGAGGACGCCGCCGGAACCGCCGACATCAACGCTAAGGCCCAGAGCGGCATGAGCATGATGTTCGGTCTGGAAGAAGTCAAGAAGGAGCGTCCGCTGCGTCAGGGCGTTGCGCCCTACAGCGATCTGGAGCGCCTGAAGATCGAAAAAGACTCGCTGGGTCTTTACATTTCCGGGCACCCGCTGGAGCAGCACGAGGGCCTGCGCGAGGCTGCCAGCTGCCGGATTTCGGACCTCGACACGTGGTTCACCACCCAGCAGGTGGCCCCCGGCAAGCGGATCAAGGCCGTGCTGGCGGGCATGATCGAGGGCGTGGTCAAAAAGCCTACCAAGTCGGGCGGCATGATGGCCCGCTTCATCCTGGCCGACGAATCGGGGCAGACCGAGCTGGTGGCCTTTTCCCGCGCCTACGACCGCATTCAGGAGCGGCTGGTCAACGACACGCCCGCGCTGGTGATCGTGGAACTGGAATCGGAAGACGGCGGCCTGCGGGCCATCGCCGAGGAAGTCGTGAGCATTGAGCAGCTTGGCGAGGTGCCCAAAGTTATGTACGTGACCATCGACCTCGAAACCGCCAGCCCCGACGCCCTGGGCGAGTTTCAGAGCGTGCTCGACGAATACGCCGGGCCGATGCCCACCTACCTGCGCCTGGAAACGCCCGAGCAGTTCGTGGTGTACCAGCTTGACCACGGCATGGGCAGCCCGGAGGCGATCAGGGCGCTTAACCGGACCTTTCCGTGGATCAGGGCGCAGCTGGCCTACGACCAGACCACCATTCTGGGCCGCTTTGCGCCCAAGCCCCCGGCGTGGATGCAGCGCCAGCAAGGAAATAGTGGGGGAATGCGGGCTTAAGCTAGAAATTCTATAAGAGCTAAAGCTTGAAAGAAAATGAATTCGGCCTCTCGCTGAGAAATACCTGAATAATTATGTTTTACGTTTTCATTCTGATATTTATCAAACCCGGAGAATAGCATCATATAAAAACGCCTTCCCTCCTCGGTAATATTCAGGGAAATTATCTCATTACTTAAAAGATTTTTAAGACTATTCAAATTCTGACTGGTTTGCAATCTCTCCTTCATAAAAAGTTCGAGTGTTAGTCTGATCTCATCTAGACCTCCTCGAATATTGCCTTCTGATAGTAGAAATTTCAGTGCATTTATAAGGTGTTCATGTAATTTGGGATAATTGGAGAATTTTATCAGAACTCTTGATGTTACCTCATTATAAGAAGAAGAATTAAAGGCAG
>JAGLBK010000160.1 GCA_018260275.1 Deinococcus sp. | reverse complement strand
CCTGCCAGGTGCGTCAGGCCGAATTCGGCCAGCAGTGCGTCGGCTTTGGCCTCCTGCTCGGCGCGGCTCAGCTTCTGGTACTCCAGAATCGCCAGCAGATTGTCGCGGGCCGACATCTTGCGAAAGGCACTCGGTTCCTGCGGCAGATACCCCAGCCCCAGCCGCGCCCGCTCGTGCATGGCCAGCCGGGTCACGTCGCGCTCGCCTATGCGAATCTGCCCGCCGCCGGGCCGCACGAAGCCCACCAGCATGTAAAAGGAGGTCGTCTTGCCCGCACCGTTGGGGCCGAACAGCGCCACGATTTCGCCGGGCCGCACCTTGAAATTCACGTCGCGCACCACTGTCCGTTTGCCGTAGGTCTTGGTCAGGTGCGAGGCCACCAGTTCCGGACGGCCAGTCGTCTGGGAACTGGCCGTCTGCGCGACCCCGGACGGCATCGGTGAGAGGGGCGGCGTGGGGGCGGGCGAGGTCATCAGGCACAGGCTAGCACGATCAAATCAGGGGTCTGTGAGCCGCGTGACAGCCGGATCCCAGCCAGGTGCTCAGGCTTTACACTGGGGCCATGCTCGTGACGCTTATCGTGCTCGATTCCGTGGGAGTCGGGGAACTGCCGGACGCCGCCGCCTTCGGGGACGCGGGTGCCCATACCATCAACCACACCCTGCGCCATACGCCTGCGGGGTTGCCTCACCTGAGCGGGCTGGGCCTGGGCCGGATTCCCACCGTGGAACTCGGTGCCCCTGCCGCAGAGGTCCAGGGCGGCTATGGCCGGATGCGCGAGGTCAGCCCCGGCAAGGACACCAGCACTGGGCACTGGGAATTTATGGGCGTGCAGCTTGAACACCCTTTCCAGATTTTCCCGGGCGGCTTTCCGCCCGAAGTGATGGACCGCTTCGACGCTGCCACGGGCCGGGGCCACCTGTGCAACAAGCCTTACAGCGGCACCGACGTGATCCGCGATTATGGCGAGGAGCACCTGAAAACGGGCTGGCCCATCGTGTACACCAGCGGCGACAGCGTATTTCAGATTGCTGCCCACGAGGACGTGGTGCCGCTGGAACAGCTGTACGAGTGGTGCGCGGCGGCCCGTGAACTGCTTCAGGGCAAATACGCCGTGGCCCGCGTGATCGCCCGGCCCTTCCGGGGGGCGTTTCCTTTCGAGCGGGCCAACGAGCACCGCCGCGATTTCAGTCTGGTGCCGCCCGAAACGGTCCTGGACGCGGTCAAGGCAACGGGGCAGGCGGTGGTCGGCATCGGTAAGATTCCCGACATCTACGCGCACCGGGGCTTTACCGAGGAAATCCATACCGATGACAACGCCGACGGAATCCGCAAGACCCTGGAACGGATGCGGCGGGCACAGGCCGAGCAGACCTCGGGCCTGATCTTTACCAATCTGGTCGATTTCGATGCCAAATTCGGGCACCGCCGCGACGCCGAGGGCTACAGCAACGCGCTGAGCGAATTCGACGCCGCGCTGCCTGAACTCATGGCTGCCGTTCCGCAAGATGGGTTGCTGATTATCGTCAGTGACCACGGCAACGATCCTTCCTGGCGCGGCACCGACCACACCCGCGAGCACGGTTTGCTGCTGGCCTACCGCCCCGGCATGACCGCCACCGACCTCGGCGAGCGCGAAACCTTTGCCGACATCGGCGCGACGGTGGCGCAGGCGCTGGGAGCCGAGTGGAAGGGGCCGGGTGAAAGTTTCTGGACACGCCTGAAGTAAGCGGCCCCACCGTCTCCAGACCGGCGGCCAGCATTCTGGTGCCCGAGCAGTTTTCCATGACCCTCAGCCTCGGCGGACGCTCTGCCGGGGAACAGAGCTGGAGCTTGCAGGTCGAGCGCGGCGTGCTGACCACCCGCGTGCAGACCGATTTCGGCGGGGTGCTGCCCGAAATTCGCCGGGTGCAGCAGAGCCGCATGGATCTGGAATCGCTGGAAAGCCTGAGCTATCAGGAGGGCGACGGGCGGGGCCGGGCCAGTTTCGAGACGGTCTTCGACCGGGAGCGCGGCCTGCTGACGCTGCGCCAGGGCCGCGACGAGGCGGTGGCCCCGCTGACCACCGAGCACCACGACCCGCTGAGTCTGGTGCTGTGGTTGCGAACCCTGGAGGACGAGCAGCGGGCCACGGCCCAGCTCACCGGAGGCCGCGCCCTGATTCAGCGCCTGCCGGATACCGAGCTGCCGGGCACTGAACTACCGGGCACCGAAGGTGAGGGTGAAGCCTGCGCGACCTACTTTTTGCGGCCTGGAAATGCTTATGTCTACATTTCCCAGACGCCCGAGCGGACGCTGCTGCGCATGATTCAGCCGACCGATTTCGGGCCAATCGAAGCCAACCTGACCAGAGCCGCCGCCCGGCGCACCCCGGATCGTAGCCGCCGTCGCCGCGCTTCCTGAACGCGGAAATCTCAGGACTTACGCGAAATAAAATCAGATCGCGTCCAGTACGTTGTTTTTAGCTCCTCCCTCTTTGCGGGGGACTGGTACAGCTCGCACCGCGAGAGGCTGGGACTCGCAGAGCGCGAAGCGAGGGTGGTAGGCGGCGAAGCCGTCTCAGCGCGGGAAAACTATTGTTGATCTTCAGAGGACAAATAAATAACGCGTAAGTCCTGACCTTTGAAGCCTTGCTTTAAGGGCGCATCCGCGTCAGCATGCGGGGAAACGGAATCGCCTCGCGGATGTGGTCGATGCCGGTGATCCAGGCGATGGCCCGTTCCAGCCCCATGCCGTAGCCCGCGTGTGGCACGCTGCCGAAGCGCCGCAGGTCCAGATACCAGTCGAAGTCTTCGAGCGGCAGCTTTTCAGCCTCGATGCGCGACCGCAGCAATTCGTAGTCGTGTATGCGTTCACTGCCGCCGATGATCTCGCCGTAGCCTTCGGGCGCGATCATGTCGTCGCACAGCGCTACTCCCGGGTCACTGGGGTCGGGTTGCATGTAGAACGCCTTGATGCCCACAGGGTACTTTTCGACCATCACCGGGCGGTCGAAGTGGTAGCCCAGGATCGTTTCATGCGGTGCGCCCAGATCGTCGCCCCACTCGACGGGCTGCACGTCGGCCTGCACGTTGGGCGGCAGGTCGCGTTCCTCGATGTGCTTGCGGATGATGTCCAGCGCCTCTGTGTAGGTAATACGTGGGTAGTGGCCCTCGGCGGCGCCGCGCAATTTGGAGGTGTCACGGCCCAGCAGTTCCAGCTCGGTCTGGCACTCTTCCAGCACGCGGCTGACCATGAAACTGACCATGCGCTCCTGCAAGTTCATGTTCTCGGCGTGGTTGCTGGGGGCCACTTCCGGCTCGATCATCCAGAATTCAAGCAGGTGGCGGCGGGTTTTGCTCTTTTCGGCGCGGAAGGTCGGCCCGAAGGTATACACCTTGCCGAAGGCCATGGCCCCCGCCTCGGCGTGCAGTTGCCCGGTCTGCGAGAGGTACGCCTTGTCCTCGCCGAACAGGTCGATCTCGAACAGCTCGGTGGTGTCCTCGGCGGCGTTGGGCGTAAAAAAGGGTGCGTCGAAGCGGATAAAGCCTTCCTGGTGAAAAAAGTCCGCCAGCGCCCGCTGCACGCAGTCGCGCACGCGCAGGATGGCCCAGGGGCGGCGGTGGCGCAGCCAGACGTGGCGGTGATCCATCAGGAACTCGATGCCGTGCTCCTTGGGCGTGATCTGGTAGTCGCCCACGTTTTCGCTGATGGGAGACAGGTCACGCACGCTCAGTTCGACGCCGCCCGGAGCGCGTTCATCGGCCCGCACCTCGCCGGTCACGCGCACAGCCTGCTCCTGCGTCAGGCGTTTGGCCGCCTCGAACACCTCCTCGGACACGTCGCCCCTGAACACGGTGGCCTGCACGAAGCCGGTGCCGTCGCGCAGTTTCAGGAACTGGATTTTTCCCTTGCCGCTCTTGTCGGTCAGCCACGCGCTGAGGGTCACGGTCTGCCCGGTGTGTGCCCCGAGCTGCTTGATGGTGTGGTTTGCTGCTTCACTCATTGGCGAGATTATGGCAGCAAAAAACCAGCATCGGCAGACGCTGGTCGTTTCTGGTGAGGGCCGCTTGTACCGCTTTATTTCAGGTCTTTCCCCAGCGTCACGTCCTGCACCAGCCCGTTGGGGTCGCGGATATCCAGTTCCTCGCGGCGCAGCGTGACCGTTTCAGTGTGGGTAAAAGTCTGCATCTTCTTTTTCAGATCGACTTCGCTCACGGCAAAAACGTGTTTGAGGACTTCAGCCCGCTCGTCCTGAAGCAGCACTTCGTAGGTGCGCCCCGGCTCCAGCACCTCGCCGTTCATCATGACCTTGCCCGCGCCTTCCCTCACCGTAATTTCCAGCACTTCGGAGCTGAGGGTCACTGGAATGGTTTCCTGGCGCTCACGCAGCACCTTCTGAATGGTCACGGCTCCAGCCTGCTCCTTGACCACGTCGATCACGGCGCGTTCTTCGTGCAGGGTCAAGGTATCGAGCGGAGCGACGGGGCTCTGCTGGCTACTCAGGCTTTCGCCACGTACCGTACCCAGCTCGGTGTCTTGCCCTGAGAGCTTACCTTCTACCAGACGTTCACCGGGTTTAAGTTTATTTTTATCGTCCATGTCTGTTCCTCTGCTCTTTATGGTATGGCAAAAAGAGGCGGGGGAAATTCCCCGCCCCTTCATTTGACGCTGGTTTACAGCTTCTTGGCAGCGTCGCGCACGGCGTCGGCGGCGTTGTCGACGGCGTTCTTGGCACCCTGCACGGCGTTGTGTGCAGCGTTGCCGACGTTGGCCGCCACGTTACCAGCAGCGCCAGCCACGTTACCGGCAACCGTGCCAGCAGCGGTGGTCGCGTCGCCCATGACCACGTCGCCGGTCTTGTTGACTTCCAGCACTTCCTTGCCGATGGTCTCGGTGACCTGCTGGTTCTCGGTCACGGTGCGCTTGCCCAGGCTGACTTCTTCGGTGACGAAGGCCTGCTTGCTCACGTTGGCACGCTCGGCTTCGAGGTCCACGCTCATGGTGGCGGTGGCGGCACCCAGCACGGCCCCGGACACGGGCTGACCGTCGGTCACGGCGTGACGCTCGATAACCACTTCTTCGCGCTGAAGGGGCACGTTGACGGTTTCGGTGTGGGTTTCGACGCGCTTACCGATCTGCACGCTACCGGCCTTGAAGCGGTCCTTGTTGACGGTCAGGCGCTCTTCGAGCAGCTGGAGACGGTCAGGGGTGCTGTAGGCCTGCTGACGGAAGGCAGCGACTTCGGTGTCCTTGCCGCTGACCACGCGCTCGCGGTACTGGGTGGTGTCCACGTCGCTCACGCCGCGCAGCACGCGCTCGTCGGTGTCCATCATGTCGGTGGTGTAGGCCTGGCCTTCGCGGTACTCGCTCATGGCCTTGACCTGGTCCTTGGTCAGGTTGTCGAAGTACACGCCGCTGTCGTCGATACGGGCGTAGCCGACGGGCACGAGGACTTCCTTGCTGCTGAACCAACCGCCCACATCAACCAGGAGGAAGCGGATCTTGCCGGTGCCGGGCTCGACCAGGGCGTCCTTGACTGCGCCGATCTTTTCGCCGTTGTAACCGTAAGCGGTGCCGCCGACGGGGTTATAGACATTGTTGTCGAGGTTCAGATCGGTGTGGACATCGGACAGACGGATCAGGCTTTCGTTGGTAGTCATAGTAGTTCCTCCAGAATTGATGCGGGGATTGGTTCCCCGATGACCAGAGTCTGACGCACGCCCCCAGATCACATTTGAGACTGTTCTAAAGACACCCATACTCGACCTTTAGAGGACCGTCATGAATGTGATTTTTGGAGGATTCTCACTTGACTTCTGGTCATTTTGTTATAGACCAGTTCTCCGAATTACGCCTGTGTCGGAGCACCACCGTCACCTGCACCATTCTTCGTTCTGCTCATCGTTTTGCACTCGTTCTCTCGGTCAGAACGGACGCCCTTAAGGACGCCTGCCCGCTCTGCTCGCCAAAAAGATGACTTGTAACCTCAAGTGCTAGGGGATACCTGACGGCACAAGAAAGCGGAAGCTTGAGGTATGCCTACCAAATTGCTTCCGC